>JBEVFG010000001.1:0-21499 GCA_040512415.1 Pseudolabrys sp.
AGTTCGTGGTCCTAGTCGCGCCACCGGCCGAGGACCAACGCGCGGACGATATCGATGCGCTACTCAAGCGCGCGCTGTCGCGTGTGTCGGTCAAGGACGCGGTCGGCGAGGTCGCTGTCGCGACCGGGCGTCCTCGGCGCGAGATCTACCAGCGTGCGCTCGCTCTGACCAAAGACGGCGAGAATGGCGCACGGTGAATTGCCGCCACGTTCTGGAAGGCGCGAGCCGAGACCGGAGCGGCAGGCGGCGTTTCACGTCGGTATTTCGGCCGAAAGCCGCGCGGCCGCGTTCCTTATCGCGAAAGGATTTCGCATTCTCGCACGGCGGTGGCGGAGTCCTCTCGGCGAGATCGATATCGTTGCAAGGCGGCGCCGACTTCTGGTGTTCGTCGAGGTGAAAGCCCGGGCAACTATCGACGACGCGGCGGAGTTGGTGAATGTACGGCAACGCCGGAGAATTGCCGCCGCAGCTGAGATCTGGCTTGCGGCCAACCCCGACGACTCAATCCGCGACATCCGGTTCGATGCGATTCTGGTGGCACCGGGGAAAATTCCGTAGCACATCCCGGCCGCATTCGACGTATGACTACGCGCTCAGCCGCTCGAAGAACTGATCGACCTGGGCGCGGATGCGACTCGCAGCACCGCCGAGGTCATCCGCCACTGCCTTGACCGCCGCGGCGGCGTGTCCTGGGTGGCCGCTCCCATCAGGTTGACCTCCCTGGCCGTCTCCACGGTGCGTCTCGCGGCGATCTCGACACCGCGCGCGATTTCCTGCGTGGCAGCACCCTGCTCCGTCACGGCGGCCGCAATCGCGCTGCTGATATTGCCAATCTCGCGGATCGTGTGTTCGATGCCGGTGATCGCGGCAATCGAGCGCTGTGTCGCGCGTTGCATGCTGCGATCTGGGCGCCGATTTCCTCTGTGGCGCGGCTTATCTGCCCGGAGAGCGCTTTTACCTCGCCGGCAACCACGGCGAAACCGCGACCCGCCTCTCCGGCACGCGCCGCCTCAATCGTAGCATTGAGTGCAAGCAGGTTCGTCTGCTCGGCAATATCCGTGATGAGTTTGACGACATCGCCGATCCGTGCGGCCGCTTCATCGAGCTCTTTGACTGCGAGGTTTGTCGATTCGACCTCGTTCACGGCTTTGGTTGCGATCGCATTGGACTGTGCAACCTGCCTGTCGATCTCGTTCACCGAGGCGGACAACTCGTCGGCTGCTGACGCGATGTCCCGCACATTGCTGCTGGCTTCCGACGAGGCTTCTTCGGCACGCGACGTCTTGCTCGAGGCGTTATCCGCCGCAGCCGCCAACTGTGTCGATGCCGCGAGCATCTCGTCGGAAATACGGCCGAGCTCGGCCAGAGTAGCCTCGACCTCTGCTGAGAAGTGAGAGATCTCGCTCGACATTTTCTCTTGCCGGCGAGTACGGAAATCAGCGTCGCTACGCACTGTACGATTGAGTTCCTCATTGCTGCGCATGGCATTCTGAAAGACGCCGATCGACTTCGCCAGCGCGCCGATTTCGTCAGAGCGGTTGCTGAACGGTATAGCGATCGAACCGTCGCCGGCCGCGACGGCCTGTGTGACGTTCGTTATTTCAGTGATCGGCTTTATTACGCTGCGTGCTATGGTCAGTGCCCCCGCAATTGCAAGGATAACCGCAAAGCAGGCCAGCACACTGAGCAGCATCGCCGTTCGATCGATGCCCTCATCGATCCGGGTATAGATCTGACTCGCCCGGTCGGAATAGTGCTGACTTAGCTTCTCGAGATCCTTGCTCAGCTCGGCCCGGACCTGCGTCGGTAGATTCTTTTCAGCCCATTCGCGTGCAGCCTGCGGCCCGGATTGCTTGGCGAGCGGCGCTAATTTGTATAGTGCATCCTGATAACCGGTAATACGGACGGCGAAATTACTGAACGCCAAGGCGTCGTTATTGCGGACGCTGCGCTGCCAATCACCGATGACAGAGCTGATTTGATCGGTGACCTTGACCAGCGAGTCGGCATATTTCGCGGCCTCGGCGCGATCCGAAGACATATAGATTCCACGCTTCTCCATCGTGCTCGCATAAATTAGTCCGTTGATGCGCTCGACGTTCCAGCTGCCCGCATTGGCGGACTCAAATTCTTCCGTCAGCGCTGCATGACGATGGGCGTTCGACACCGCGACCATCGACAGCGCCACGGTAGTGGCGGCCATTAGCGCAAAGATCGTATAGAGTCGCGCCGCAATCGAAAGCTTGGGCAGATTCACAAGTCGGCCCCCCGGCCATGCAAGACGTCCCGAAGCGGCTATACTGCGGATAATTTGTTAACGCTTTGTTCGCCTATAGGTAGTCATGAGCCTGAAAATCGCCGTTCAAATGGATCCGATCCAACGGATCAACATCAAAGGCGACTCGACATTCGCCTTGCTCCTGGAAGCCCAAAAACGCGGCCACAAGCTGGCTTATTACACGCCTGATCGGCTCGCTTTGCTCAATGGACGGGTTTTCGCCCAGATCGAGTCGCTCAGCGTGCGCGACATCGCAGGCGACCATTTCACCTTGGGTGAGCCGCGGCGCACCGAACTCTCGGAATTCGACGTGGTGCTGCTGCGCCAGGACCCCCCATTCGACCTTGCCTATGTCACGACGACCCACGTGCTCGAACGCATCCATCCCAAGACGCTGGTGATCAATGATCCGGCAAGTGTGCGCAATGCGCCCGAAAAGGTGTTCGTCACTGAGTTTCCGGACCTGATGCCCCCAACACTGGTCTCGCGCGACCTCGCCGAGATCAAAGCGTTCCGCGCCGAACACGGCGACATCGTCATGAAGCCACTCTACGGCAAAGGCGGCGAAGCCGTATTTCGGATCGCGCGCGAGGATCTCAACTTCGGCTCGCTGTTCGACCTGTTCACGGCGACCTTTCGCGAGCAATGGGTCGTACAGAAGTTTTTGCCGAACATCAAAAACGGCGACAAACGCATCATCCTGGTCGACGGGGAATATGCCGGTGCCGTGAATCGGATACCGGCGGCAGACGATCTGCGCTCCAACATGGTTCGAGGCGGCGTGCCGGCCGCCACCGAACTGACGAAACGCGAGGCTGAGATCTGCAAGCGGATCGGCCCGGCTCTGCGTGATCGCGGGCTGCTCTTTGTCGGCATCGACGTGATCGATGGTTTTCTCACCGAGATCAACGTCACCTCGCCGACCGGAATCCGCGCAATAAAGAATCTCGGCGGTCCTGATGTGGCAGCGCTGATCTGGGACAAGATCGAGGCAAGGCGGCGCGCAAAGTCATGAACGTCGCGCTGACCATCGCAACAACTGACTACGATCACTTTCGCGATTTTCGTTTTGGGCTTGTGCGCGCCGAAGGGATTGAAGTCAATTGGCTCACGCTCGGACACCACGAGATTTTTTCGCGCTTCACCTTTAATCGCGAATGGGACGTATCCGAGCTTTCGTTCGCCAAATTCTCGGCGCAGGTGACGCGGAAGGATCCCGACATCATCGGTTTGCCGGTCTACGCTTCGCGCCTGTTCCGTTTCGCTTCCTTCTACGTTAACCGCAAGGCCAGCATTAAAACGGCGAAGGATTTGCACGGCAAGCGCGTCGGCATTCCTGAGTGGGCGCACACGGCCGCCGTCTATATGCGCGGCTGGCTGATGCACGAGGCCGGTGTCGCGCTATCCGACATCGACTGGATACAAGCCGGTACCAATGAAGCCGGCCGCATTGAGAAGGTTGAGTTGTCGCTACCGAAGGGCGTGCAGCTTACCAGCATGCCGGAGAAGACTCTCAGCGGCATGATCGCCTCCGGCGAACTCGACTGTGTCATCATCGCGCGTCCGCCGAATTCGTTTCGAGAGAAGCATCCGGACGTGGTGCGTCTTTTTCCCGATTATGAATCCGAGGAGCGGCGCTACTACGAGGAGACCCGCGTCTATCCGATCATGCATGTCATCGCGATGCGCAAGGCGGTACTCGACGGAAGGCCGTGGGTCGCGCGCAATTTGTACAACGCATTTGAAGAATCAAAACGGCGCAGCCTCGAGCGCATTCTCGACCCGGCCGTCTCTCGCTACCCGGTACCGTGGCTGACGGCCTATACCGCCCGCATGCAGCAGATGTTCGGCGGCGACACGTTCCCCTATGGGGTAGAACCAAACCGGCCTACCTTGGAGTTATTCCTGCGCTACGCACACGAGCAGGGCATCGCGCATCGTCTTGCGAAGCCGGAGGATATTTTCCCGACCGGTATCATGGCCTCGATGAAAGTCTGACTACTTGGTGGCGCGCTTGGCCGCCTCAGCGCGGATGTCAGGCGCCGTCATCGTCGTAAGGTCGAACGGCGCTTTGAGATTGCCGGCCTTTAACAGCTCGTTTTGCATCCAGTTCAGTTTGTCGATCGGCAACGCCACCGACGGATCGATGGCATGGCGATTGATCGTGTCGTCAAAGGCGTATGCAGGACGAGGATCATCCGGTTTGGCGTGAATTGCTGATTGCGTCAGTCTGATCGTCTCGTCACGATGGCTGACAGCAAATTTGAGCGCCTCCATCTGCGCAGCAATAAAACCGATTGCATCGCCTCGCCTTGCTGCAATTGTCTTGCCGGTCATGCTCAGGCACAGCCGTACATAGTTCGGTAGCACATCGTGGCCATATACCAGCATTTTCACGTCTTTCGGCGCGACCGCCATGAATTCGGCCGCGACGATCCCAGCGTCGGCAATACCGGCTGTGACGGCCTTGTATCGATCGAGGTCGCCACCGAGATTGGCAAAACGCACATCGGACGCGGGCATCTTGTGCTGTTCGAGAATGGCGTTGATGAGGAGGTTCGGCAGCGATCCCGGGGCTGCCACCGCAATCGTTTTTCCCTTGAGATCTTCGACCGTGGTGATCGTTGATTTCACCATCAGTCCATGCGGCACACCCGGCCAGTCGCACCCGATGATCTTGATGTCTGCACCGCGTGCGCCTGCAAGAATTGCAGCACCCGGGCTCGACTCGATGCTGTCGACCTCACCGGCCAGCAGTGCCTTGTGCGCGAGCGCGCCGTTCTTCATCGGGACGATCTCAAGCTTGAGGCCATGCCTCGATGCAAAGTCGCGCTCGCCAACCATGAGCATGAAGCCGGCATCGCCCTTCGGCTCGATCACCACGTGTTTCCACGGCTTCAGGTCCGCGGCGGATGCGGAACCCCCGAGTACAGCTATGGCCAAGACCGCGAAACATCGAGCCATCATCGTCGATCCTCCTATTTTTCTTTTGCACCATGATCATCGGCCAAACGGCTGAGATCAATCCGTATCGTGGCTGACCCGGAATTCTTGTTTCAGTATCCCGCTTCCGATACTACTTTTACGAGTATGCGAAAATACGAGGTTGCATGATCCGGCGAGTGGCGACCGTTGCATTCGAGGGCATCGAGGCGCGCGCCGTCGACGTGCAGGTGCAGGTCGCACCCGGGTTGCCCGCTTTCAATATCGTCGGACTTCCGGACAAGGCCGTATCTGAAGCCAAGGAGCGCGTCCGCGCCGCATTGATCGCGTCTGGCCTCGCACTGCCGGCACGCTGCATCACCGTCAATCTCGCTCCCGCACATCTGCCGAAGGAAGGCAGCCACTATGACCTTCCCATCGCGCTAGGGCTGATGGGGGCAATAGGCGCCATTCCGCATGACGCGCTGAGTGGATTCACGGTGCTGGGCGAACTTGCACTGGATGGCTCGATCGCTCCCGTCGCGGGCGTGCTGCCGGCAGCAATCGGCGCAAACGGGGCCCGCTTGCGGCGTGACACCGGCTTTCCCACATTGTCATAATTCCGTGTCCGGCCCGTGGTGTAGGGGTATCACGAGTTACGAATATGATTCGGGCGTCCGAATTTCACAGTCAAAGTCGCCAAGCAAACTTAAATACAGGATCGTGAATGCGTATGGCCATTCGCGCCACCCTTCCGCCACGCAGCCTGTTCGAGCGCCTGCGACCGACCTCGGCAAGCCCCGGTATACCGGGACTTATTTCGTCATTGCAGGCCTACGGCGGCCTACGCGCATCGGCGACGCGCGCTCACCGGACTTCGCGCACAATGGGCCGGATCGGCGCATTGGAAGTACGGCTGGCTCAAACGGCCGCTGAGGTACGTCAGGCTCAAAAAGTTCGCTACCAGGTTTTTTATCAAGAGGGGTCCGCGATTCCGAGCCCTGCCAGAATTCTCGCGCGGCGCGATATCGATGGCTACGACGCGATATGCGACCACCTGCTCGTGGTTGATCATGCTGCGCATGACCGTAGTGCGTTGAACCGACCTCCCGTGGTCGGCACTTATCGACTGCTGCGCCAACCGTTTGCCGAGGAGTATGGTGGATTCTACACCGCTGGCGAGTTTGACATCAGCGCTCTCATCGCGCGTCATAACCGTCTGCAATTCCTCGAGCTTGGCCGTTCCTGCGTGCTTTCGCCCTACCGCAACAAGCGCACCGTCGAACTTCTCTGGCACGGTATCCACGCATACATTTTGCAATACCATTGCGATGTGATGTTCGGATGCGCGAGCATCGACGGCACTGATCCGAAGCGGTTGGCGCTTCCGCTGTCGTTCCTTCATCACTACGCCGGCGCGCCGGAGTCATGGCGTGCGAGGGCTTTGCCCGAGCGTTACGTCGAGATGAACCGGATGTCGAAAGAGGCGATCGATCCGAAGGCGGCGCTCCGCGCGCTTCCTCCGTTGATCAAAGGCTATTTGCGGCTTGGGGCCTATATCGGCGACGGTGCGGTGATTGACTACGAATTCGGTACAACGGACGTATTGATCGTTCTTCCTGTATCGGCGATCAAACAACGCTATCTCGAGCATTTTGATCTCAGCCGCCGCGCCGCCTGATCAAAGCTTCCTCAGCGAGACCTCTTCGACGAGGTGGCTCTCGCTCTTCTTCAAAATGAGATCCGCGCGTTGCCGCGTCGGCAGGATATTTTCCTGCAGATTGACGAGGTTGATGCGCGACCAGATCGATGATGCTGTCTCGGTCGCCTCTTTGTCCGACAGGTTTGAATAGCGATGGAAATAGGATTTCGGGTCGCGAAACGCGGTACCGCGCAACGTCAAAAACCGGTCGACGTACCAGGATTTCAACACGACTTCATCGGCGTCAAGATAGACCGAAAAATCGAAAAAGTCCGAAACGAACGGAATGGCTTTGCCGTCCTTCGGCAGCCGGCCGGTCTGCAGAACGTTAAGACCTTCGACGATGAGAATGTCGGGCCGATCGACTTCGATCGACTGGTTCGGGACCACATCATAAACGAGGTGTGAATAGATCGGCGCGCGTGCCGGGCGTCGCCCAGCCTTCACGTCAGACAGGAACCGCAGCAGCGCCGGAAGATCGTAGCTTTCGGGAAAGCCCTTCTTTTCCATAAGGCCTTCGCGTTCCAGGATCGTGTTCGGAAACAGAAATCCATCGGTCGTGATGAGATCGACCTTTGGCACGTTCGGCCAGCGCGCTAGCAGCGCTTGCAGCACGCGGGCGGTCGTTGATTTGCCGACGGCCACCGAGCCCGCGACGCCGATGACATACGGCATCTTGCTGTCTTCCGTGCCAAGAAAGCGCTCCTGTGCGACGAACAGCCTTTGCGTTGCCGCCACGTACATCGATAAAAGCCGCGAAAGCGGCAGATAGATTTCTTCGACTTCTTTCATGTCGAGCCGGTCGTGTAGTGAACGCAGACGTGTGACCTCCTCCGAGGTCAGCGTCATCGGCGTGTCTTCACGGAGAGCCGCCCATTCCGCACGCGAGAAGGTCCGGTAGGGCGATAGGTTTTGTTCGAAGCGCTGTTCCATCACAACATCCGATCAGCGTGAGCGTGCGGATTTTTCCTCGTGCCCACTCTGCGCCGTCCGTTTCTCGAGCGCCGCCTCGACATCGGCCAATGTCACGCCGCGTGCTTCCAGCAGCACCAGCAGATGGTAAAGAAGATCGGCCGCTTCGGCAGTAAGCCGGTCGTTGTCCTCCTGCACGGCGGCCAGGCCGGTTTCGATGGCCTCCTCGCCAAGCTTTTTGGCGCAATGGGCTACGCCCTTTTCGATCAGGGCGCGCGTATAGGACTCGGCTGCGCTTGCCTTGGCGCGCTCATGAACCCGCTTTTCAAGGTCGGCCAGCGTGAACTTGCTCATGTGCGGTCCTTTATCACCTCTCCCCGCCTGCGGGGAGAGGGCGGCGCGCTACACATCCATGCGAATCGGCAGGCCGGCTTTGGCCATATAAGCCTTGGCTTCGCGCACGGTGTGCTCACCAAAATGAAAGATCGAAGCGGCCAGCACCGCGGTTGCGTGACCGTCACGGATACCTTCGACCAGGTGATCCAAGGTGCCCACTCCGCCCGAAGCGATGACCGGGACCTTGACGGCATCGGCTACTGCGCACGTGAGCGCAATGTCGTAACCGGCCTTGGTCCCGTCGCGATCCATCGACGTCAGTAGAATCTCGCCCGCGCCCAACGCGGCGACCTCTTTGGCATAACTGATAGCGTCGAGGCCGGTCGAATTGCGACCGCCATGCGTGAAAATTTCCCAACGGTCTTTTTCACCGGTCTTCGAAACCTTCTTCGCATCAATAGCGACCACGATACATTGGTCACCAAATTTCTCGGCGGCCTCCCTTACGAAAGCGCGGCGCGCCACCACTGCGGTATTGATCGACACTTTGTCCGCACCGCAGGTGAGCAGCCTGCGGATATCCTCGACCGTGCGCACGCCGCCGCCGACGGTCAACGGCATGAAGCAGGCCTCGGCCGTGCGTGTCACCACTTCGTAGATCGTATCGCGGTTTTCGTGACTTGCCGTGATATCGAGAAAACAGAGCTCGTCTGCACCGGCGGCGTCGTATGCAATCGCCGCCTCGACCGGATCGCCCGCGTCGCGCAAATTAACGAAATTCACGCCCTTGACGACCCGGCCGTCTTTCACGTCGAGGCACGGAATGATGCGAACCTTAAACATCAGGTCGCCGTCCTCGCTGCGTGAATAAGCCTGAGTGCCTCCGCGGCGTCGAGCCGACCATCGTAGAGCGCGCGGCCGGCGATCGCGCCAGCCAGTTTTTTCGAGCGCGGGGCAAGCAGCGCCCGGATGTCCTCGATCGACGCGAGACCGCCCGACGCAATCACCGGAATTGAAATTGCTTCCGCCAGTGCAATCGTGGCATCGAGGTTTAGTCCCTGCAACATACCATCGCGTGCGATATCGGTGCAGACAATCGCTGAAACTCCGACGTCTTCAAAACGACGCGCGATGTCCAGCACCGACAATTCAGAGGTCTCCGCCCAGCCCTCCACCGCCACTTTTCCACCGCGTGCGTCGAGTCCGACCGCGATTTGCCCCGGATAGTCGCGCGCGGCCTGCCTGACGAAAGGTGGATCGCGCACGGCGGCAGTTCCGATAATGACGCGGGTGACGCCTTTCTCCAACCACGCTTCGACGGTCGCGGTATCGCGGATTCCACCGCCCAGTTGGACGGGGATATTGACCGTCTCCAGGATCCGATCGACGGCTGCACCGTTCATTGGCTTGCCGGCGAACGCACCATCGAGGTCGACAATATGAAGATATTCGAATCCCTGTTGCTCGAACGCGCGCGCCTGTGCGGCAGGCTCGCGATGGAAAACGGTGGCGCGAGCCATATCGCCCTGCTCAAGACGAACAGCCGATCCTTCCTTGAGGTCGATCGCAGGAAAAAGAATCACGGCTTCCACTTCAAAAAATTCGCAATCAAAGCGAGGCCAAGCCGCTGGCTTTTCTCCGGGTGGAATTGCGTACCGATCATGTTCTCACACCCGACAATGGCCGTAACAGGTCCACCGTAGTCGGCCTGCGCGAGAAGATCGGTATTTCTTGCTGTTTTCAGCTCGTAGGAGTGCACGAAATACGCGTGCAAGCCTTTCGAACCGAGCGGAATTCCGGCAACCACCGGATGATCCGTCAGCATGTTGAGCGTGTTCCATCCCATGTGCGGAATCTTCAGATCGGGATCGGACGGCGTTATACGGTCGACCTCGCCTGATATCCAACCAAGACCAGGCGTGATCCGATATTCACGTCCCCGCTCGGCCATCAATTGCATGCCGACGCAGATGCCGAAGAACGGCTTACCCTTCTTGCGCACAGTCTGCTCAAGGGCATCGATCATTCCGGGAATTTCATCGAGTCCCCGGCGGCAATCAGCGAATGCACCGACGCCAGGCAAGACAATGCGATCGGCTCGCGAGACGGCGTCGGGATCGCCGGTGACGACGATCGGCTGGCCTTGCCCGCTTTCGCACGATGCACGCTCAAAAGCTTTTGCAGCTGAATGCAGGTTGCCGGAGCCGTAGTCGACAATTGCAACGCTCACCTTTGGCCTCCCGGCTCCGGAAACAGGCCAATGATGTCGGATGGTAAAGGCGGGCCGCGCCGTACCGGAGCTGAATATTTCGGTTCGGTTGCAGGAACCGAAGGCGCATCGGCCGCGCGCTTTTGCCACTCCGTAAAAAAGCGGCGTTCCGCCATTTCAGCATCCTCGGCCACCACGAATCCGAGCGTCGCCCAACCGCGGCGGTTCAACGTCAACCTCCAGATACTCGAGGCCTCGAATCCCATAAGCAGCGCGATTAGCAGCGCGACAATCAGCTGGGTATTCAAGGACACACGCGCAAAAGCGAACCCGAAACTGAGGGCGCCATAGCCGACAACATAAATGAGCAGAGCCAGCCAGAGCCGATGCAACAGCAGCCATAGCGGCGCCACTACAAACGCCCAGAAATGGAATCCATCACGCACGAATAGGAAACGTTCGGGCGAGCTCGATGCGTCGCTCATAAGGGACGATGGCGCGTGTACGGTATAAGTGGGCATCGCTCTACTTTACTAACGTCATCCTTTGAATTTCGCTGAGGATGACGGCAACAATTCGATCACCCGCCGAGCGAACCCTTCGTGGACGGCACCTCATCTTTGGCGCGCGGGTCAATGGCCACAGCCGTCCGCAACGCGCGCGCCAAGCCTTTAAAGCAGGACTCGGTAATATGATGGTCGTTGGTGCCGTACAGCACTTCGGCATGCAATGTAATTCCGGCGTTCATCGCGAAGGCCTGAAACCACTCCTGCACAAGCTCGGTGTCGAAGGTGCCGACCTTGTCGCGCACGAACTCGGCCTTGAAGACCAGAAACGGTCGGCCAGAAATGTCGATCGCAACCCGCGTCAGCGCCTCGTCCATTGGTACGTGCACGTCGGCATATCGCGTAATGCCCTTCATATCACCGAGGGCCTGCTTGACGGCCTGTCCGAGCGCGATGCCGACATCTTCGGTGGTATGGTGATGATCGATGTGCAAGTCGCCCTTGGCCTTGACCGTGATGTCGATGCGTGAATGGCGCGCGAGCAGATCGAGCATATGGTCAAGGAAGCCTATGCCGGTTGCAACCGACGCGCGGCCTGCTCCGTCGAGATCGATTTCAATCTCGACGTCGGTCTCCTTGGTCTTACGCTTGACGGCGCCCTTGCGCATGCGGAAATCCTTTATTCGCGCGCCTTTTATCAGGGGTTTAGGGGATTCGCCACAGCGTTGCGAACGGTTTGCAAATACGGCACGCCATGACTAGATGACGCGGATCGTGGGGCTTTAACCGTATGTCACCAAACGAACTTCCCTCCTGGCATGGCACAACCATCCTGACCGTCCGCAAGGGTGGCTCGGTCGTTATCGGTGGCGACGGCCAGGTTTCGATTGGCCAGACCATCGTCAAATCCAATGCAAAAAAAGTCCGGCGCCTTGGCAAGGGCGACGTAATTGGCGGCTTTGCCGGTGCCACTGCGGACGCATTCACCTTATTCGAGCGACTCGAAGCCAAGCTCGAGCAATACCCGGGCCAGCTTACCCGCGCGGCAGTCGAACTCGCCAAGGATTGGCGAACCGACCGTTATTTGCGCCGTCTCGAAGCGATGATGATTGTTGCCGACGCGAACGTCTCATTGGTCCTCACCGGCACTGGCGACGTGCTGGAGCCCGAAAACGGCGTCATGGGAATCGGCTCCGGTGGCAACTATGCACTCGCCTCGGCGCGCGCGCTGCTGGATGGACCGCTCGATGCCGAGCAGATCGTACGAAAGTCGCTCGACATCGCGGCAGAGATTTGCGTCTTCACCAATCGCAATGTCACCGTCGAGACCTTGAAGTCGTGAGCGAAGGCGTTCGGTCTTTCCTGCCAACTTGAAACTAGATACCGACCATGACTGACTTCTCTCCCCGCGAAATCGTCTCCGAACTCGATCGCTATATCGTCGGCCAAGGCGACGCAAAGCGCGCGGTTGCAATCGCGCTGCGCAACCGCTGGCGGCGGTTACAGCTTGACGAACGGCTCCGCGAGGAAGTGCTGCCGAAGAACATCCTGATGATTGGCCCCACCGGCGTCGGCAAGACCGAGATCTCCCGCCGGCTCGCGCGGCTTGCTGGTGCGCCATTTCTGAAAGTCGAGGCAACCAAATTTACCGAAGTCGGATATGTAGGCCGCGATGTCGAACAAATTGTGCGCGATCTCGTCGAGATCGGAATCGCACTTGTGCGCGAGCGAAAACGCAAGGATGTCCAGGCACGCGCCGAACAGTCGGCGGAAGAACGCGTCCTCAACGCACTGGTCGGCCCCGGCGCAAGCCCTGCCACACGAGAGAGTTTCCGAAAGAAGCTGCGAGCAGGCGAGTTGAACGACAAGGAGATAGAGATCGAAGTGCAAGCCGGCAGTGGCGGTATGCCGATGTTCGAGATACCCGGCATGCCGGGCGCACAGATGGGCGCAATCAATATCGGCGATATCTTCGGCAAACTTGGCGGCGGCCGTACAAAAACGCGCCGCGTAACTGTTCAAGAGTCACACGACATATTGGTCTATGAAGAATCCGACAAGCTGCTCGACAACGATCAGCTGGTGCAGGAAGCCATAAAGGCCGTCGAGCAAAACGGCATCGTGTTTCTCGACGAAATCGACAAGATTGCCGGTCGGGAGGGGTTGCGCGGCGCCGACGTATCACGTGAAGGCGTGCAGCGCGACTTGCTGCCATTAATTGAAGGCACTACTGTCAATACAAAGCACGGGCCGGTCAAAACCGACCACATTCTCTTCATCGCGTCCGGCGCGTTTCACATATCGAAGCCATCGGACTTGTTGCCCGAACTGCAAGGGCGGCTGCCGATCCGTGTCGAGCTCAAGGCGCTCACACGTGACGATCTCCGCCGAATCCTGACCGAGCCGGAAGCCTCGCTGATCAAGCAGTATGTTGCGCTCATGAGCACCGAGGGCGTGACGCTTGAATTCGGCGAGGATGCCATTGATGCCATTGCGGACATCGCCGTCGCGGTGAATGCCAGCATCGAGAATATCGGCGCCCGTCGACTACAGACAGTTATGGAAAGAGTGCTCGACGAAGTCTCGTTTGCAGCGCCCGATCGTTCCGGCGAACACGTCAAAATCGATGCGGACTATGTGCAGAAGCACGTCGGTGATCTCGCCAAGAACGCCGATTTAAGCCGCTTTATTCTCTGATACGCACTGCGACTTCAAAGGCGCCGGGTGCGTCGCACCCGGATGTACAGCGCACCTTCGCCTCCATGAGCAACGTGCGCTTGCTCAAAGCCGACTATCAATGCCCGAAATTCCGGCAGGCTTAGCCACTGCGGTACCTGACGCTTGAGGATTCCTCGCTCACCCTCGCCTCTGCCCCCTTTTCCGGTGATGACAAGCACAAGCCGGGCGTCGCGTACGGTTGCGGCCCGCAGGAAACGCAAAAGTGCCGTGTGCGCCTCGCGTTGGGTTAGCCCGTGTAAATCGAGGCGGCCGTCGATTGGCTCTTTGCCGCGAGCGACCCGCGTGCGCATGCGGCGTCCGAGCGCTGCAAGGGGCGGCGACGGCCTGTTGCCTGCCGGCTCAGCCAGCTGTGCTTTTTTTGCAGAAGGTATATCGATCTGCGGAGCGATATGTTCCGCCGTCTCAACGTCTTCTGAGGTATCCGAATCCCGCAGCGGCGCAATCGATTTCGTGATAGCGGTCCACAACACCCGCTCTTCGGCAGAGAGGACGCGACGCCGTTTGCCGTCGCCAGGCTTCATCAAGCTAATGGCGCCGCTTGGTAGGTTGTGCCGGCACGCTTCCGGTCGTGCTCGAACGGGCCGCTGCTGCAACGACCATTTTCGGGCGCGGCACTGGAAGCGGGATATTCGTCGCGGCGGCCACCGCACCGCTGCTTACAGCGACACTTTGTGGCACGAGCATCACGAACTGCCCGTTCTGCTTGATACGTCCCGCAATGTGACTGATCTCTTCGCCATACCCGAAATAGATATCGGCGCGGGCCGGCCCGACAATCGCTGATCCCGTGTCCTGCGCCACCAGCAAATGACGGAATTTGGTTTCCGGCTTTTCGCTCTCGATCGGAAACTCGGCATCGATCCAGATCGGCGTTCCATAAATATGGATCTTTTTGTCGACCGCCAGCGAACGGCCTGGCGTAAGTGGAACGCCCTGTGCGCCGATGCACTCGTCGTGTGCGCTCAATGGGGTTTCCTGAAAGAAAACGAAAGAGCGGTTTTTCTGCCGCAGCGCTTTTCCTTCTTCGGGATTCGCCTCCATGAATTCGCGAATCTTGTCCATCGACATTTCTTCTTTTGAAACGATACCGCGGTCGATCAGAAATTTTCCAACGGGTGTATAAGGCATCCCGTTGCTCGCGATATAGTTAAGCCGCAGCAATTTTCCGCTATCGAGTTTCACGCGTGTGGAGCCCTGGATCTGGGCAAAGAAGGCGTCGATGGGACTTTTGACGTAGCAGATTTCCAAGTTCTTCCCTGCGAGGGCACCTTCCTCGATCTTGGTCCGGTCAAGATCGGCAAAAACTTTGCTCTGACGTTTCTTCACGATCTCAGCCGGCGCCGTATAAATCGGAATGGAGTATTCGTCACTGGGAAAGCGCGAGCCGTCCACTTCCGGCTCGTAGTAGCCCGTGAAAAAGCCCTGCGTCTGGCCGGCAGGAATGACCCGCATCGGCTTGAAGTTGTCTTCGAAAAAGACGCGCGCACCGTCGCGATCGATCTCGCCGGCCGACACTGCGCGCTCGCACACCTTGAACAAGGCACCATAAAACGGCCGTGCGGCGCGCATCGCGCGTGTGCCGTTGAGAATAGCACTGCAGCTCTTGAGAAAAGTGTCGAAGGCCGCTTTTTGGTCGTCGTCCTTCCAACCCTCAAGTTGGGCGAAGCTTACGGCCTCGGCCCGCGCGTTGCGCAAATGAACACTGGCGGCCGACGCCGGGGCTATGGTGGCGGCGGTTATCGAGAGACCAAAGCAAAATCGAATGAGTGTGCGGAAAAGCGGCTCCGGCATGCGCTCATTGCCCGGCTTCGGTGGCAATCAATTTCCAGTTCGGATCGCGCGCGCTGACGTCGCGTGCGAAGGTCCAGACATCGGTAATGTCGGTCACTTTCTCGGCATTCCCGTCGATGACCTTGCCGTCCTTGTCGCGTGTGACCGAAACAAGCTTTGACTGGAAGCGTACCGTCACCTGCGCATTGCGGCCACGTAGTTCGGCGGCTGTGATATCGGCATTGTCTATCGATACGAACCGGCTCTCCACCGTCTCGCCGCGCTTTTCCCGCTCTGCGATCGCGCTCTCAAAGCCGTCATAGACCTCGCGAGCAAGAAGATTCTTCAACGTCCGTCGATCACCTTCAGCGTAAGCGTTGACGATCATTTCATAGGCTGCACGCGCGCCGGTCAAAAAATGCTTGCCGTCGAAATTTGAATCGGCGGCGGCAATAGCGTCGAGTCCCCCAGCAATGACTGAGCCAGTCTCAGCGACACCTTTCCATCGATCCGACGGACTCTCGACAGGATCCGTGGGCTTTGGTGCGACCGTCTCCGTTGTCCGGTTGGGAAGCGCAACAACTTTTTCCGGTGCCGGCCGTACGGGCTCACGCGCCGAATATGGATCGTATGGCGGTCGCTCCCTGCCCGTCCGTTGACCCAATACACTGCGCAGGCGCAGGAAAATGAACACCGCGAGCGCCAGAAAAATGATGGTATAGATATCGAACACGTCTCGCATGCTTTCGGCTACCGTGGCCACTCGCCGGCCGGATTTGCGTACGATCTGGCACCGTCAATCGGCGCCGCCGCTATTGCATCCGCTGTTGGCCGTATCAATCCGTTGGGCCGGGCCTCGCGCCGGTGCTCCGGCGCAATTCAGGTCTCTCAGCCGGACCTTAGACGATCAGAACGCCTAGGCCAACATCGCACTGTAAGAGAAGCACCGATGAATGTGGCAAAATGGGTAATATTGGCAGTCCTCGCGCTGCCCATTCTGGAACTTGCCGCGTTCATTGCAGTTGTTGCGGCAATTGGCTTCGGGTGGGCGTTAAGCTTGATTTTAGCCGGATCGCTTTGCGGCGCTTTGATTTTGCGCCATGCCGGCAGCGGCCATGTGGCCCGCATCCGTGTCGCACTGGACCACGGCTCTCTTGCAGCCCTGCAGACAGACGCCTGGGGCGGCGCCACGCTGCTCGCGGGGATTTTACTGCTGATTCCGGGGTTTATTACCGACATTATCGCCCTGGTCTTGCTGGTCGGATCGCTGCGTCGGGCCTTTGTCGGCGCAGCGCCTCGACAAGAAGACCGCGTCGTCGATCTTGCGCCCGAGCAATGGCATCAGGTGCCTGACCCCTCATTATCTGACCATCGCAAAGATGAGCGCCGACACTGATCGGCATCCATCCTTGTTCCCTCACGGACCCTATGTTAGCCAACCGCCGCGCGCGCTGTGGCGTGGTGTGAGGGAGCGTTTATGACGACGACAAATGGGGGGCCGGCACAAGTCGGTCCGACACCGGGAGCCGGCCAGGAGCAACCGCAGCTCACCGTAGTTGCCCAGTACATCAAGGATTTCTCGTTCGAGAACCCAAACGCGCCGCAATCGCTCAACGTCCGGCAGGAACAACCGCAGATCGGAATTCAGATCAATGTGGGCGCGACGCCTTTGTCAGAAACAGACATTGAGGTTGTGATCAAACTGGATGGGAAAGCTGAGACGTCCTCCACATTGTTGTTCCGATTCGAGTTGGAATTCGCCGGAGTGTTCCGAATTCGAAACGTGCCGCAAGAAAGTCTCAACCCGGTCGTGATGATCGAATGCCCGCGTCTGCTGTTCCCGTTTGCGCGCGAGGTCATTGCGACTGCGGTTCGTAACGGCGGCTTCCCGCCGCTCCTGCTCGATCCTGTAGATTTTGTCAGCCTGTATCGCCAGAAGATGGCTCAGGCGCAGCCAACGCCGGCGCCTGCCGCGGGCAGCTGATCAAATACCCGCAGGCTGGTAGTAGCCCCACAACGCGTTTTCGCCGAGCCCAGCTACAAAGTCGCGGTGCGCGGCGAGTTCTGCCTCGCTCAACCGCGGCGCCAACGGCTGCGGGCGCGTACGCACGACAATTGCATCGACAGGGCCGCTCGGCCCGCGCTCGCCGGATTCGGCAAGACCGAGCTGCGCCTGTCGTGCACCAATCAATTCGACGTAAACCTCGGCAAGTATCTCTGCATCGAGCAGTGCACCGTGTTTCGTCCGGCGCGAATTGTCGATGCCGTACCTGGCGCACAAGTCATCGAGTCGGTTGGGCCCTACCGGATGCTTGCGGCGCGCCAGCAGCAGCGTGTCGATGAGCCTTTCACGCGCGATCAATTCGCGCTCGGCACGCTTAAGTTCAGCACACAGAAAGGCGTGATCGAATCCCGCGTTGTGAATCACAAGTGGAGCGTCGCCAATGAAGGCAAGAAAATCGTCAACGACGTCGATAAACCGCCTGTGCCCTTTCAGAAATTCGGCGGAAAGGCTGTGGACCGCAAATGCCTCGGCGGGCATGTCGCGCTCGGGATTGATGTAGGCGTGGAACGTCGCCCCGGTTGGTATCCCGTTGAGCAGTTCAATGCAGCCCAGTTCAACGAGCCGATGGCCCTGGGCCGGATCGAGGCCTGTCGTTTCGGTGTCGAGGACGATTTCACGCATGGCGTTTGTGCTGCAGAATCAGTGACGTCGCTTTGGCATTATAGCTACTCGCGCGAGAATTTCACGTACTTGCTCGCGTGCAGCGTCGAACCCCTTTGATGTATCCACGACGAAATCAGCGCGCTTTCGTTTTTCCGCATCAGGCATTTGATTGGCCGCAATCGCCGCGAACTTTTGCGCGGTCATGCCAGGACGCTCAAAAATACGGGTGCGCCGCACTTCTTCCGGCGCAGATACGACCACGACAGCATCGCAGCGCCGGTCGCCGCCGGTCTCGAACAGCAGGGGAATATCCAGGACTGCGACCTTTGCACTTTTCCTTTTTGCCTCGGCAAGGAAATGTTCCTCGGCGGCCCGCACCAGTGGGTGCACGATTGCCTCGAGTTTCTTGACCTCTGCAGGGTCGTCCAGCACGCGCTTTGCAAGCTTTTCGCGATCGACTTCGCCGTGGGCGGTCGTGCCGGGAAATGCTGCTTCAATGAGCGGCACTGCTTCGGCTTTATAAAGGCGATGGACGGCTGCATCGGCATCATGGACCGGTACGCGCAACTCGGCGAAGAATCCCGCCGTGGTCGATTTGCCCATACCCAGTGAGCCGGTGAGACCGAGCACAAACATTGGTCAGCTGTCGATAAATTTGTCCTGACGCAGGTACGCCAGCAGCAGCATTAACGGCAAGCCAAGGATCGTGAAATAGTCGCCTTCCACCCGCTCGAACAGGTGGATGCCGATACCTTCGAGCTGGTACCCGCCGACGCTCTTGAGCGCGGGATCTCCCGCCATATCGAGGTAGTCTTCGAGGTAACGATCGCTGAAATTGCGCATAGTCAATCTGGCAGTATCGACGCAGGAAAATAGCAGCGAACCGTCGCGAACAAGGGCGAGCGCCGAGTGCAGTTCGTGCGTGTGGCCGCGCAAGTCTCGCAGCTGCGCGGAAGCGACGTCCCGGTCAGTCGGCTTGGTAAAGCGCTTGGCGCCGCGCGCCAGCGTCTGATCGGCGCCGAGGACCACCCGCCCCGGAAGACCGCCTGCCACAGCACTCGCTTTCGCATGAGCTAAGTGGCGCGCAACTCCCGCGGGATCATCAATACCGGCTTGAGCTTCGATCGCACGTTCGTCGATTGTCGCCGCCCTAATTTCAAAGGGAAGCCCAGCTGCCACCAGAATCTTGCCACGTACATCGCTACGCGAAGCAAGCACCAGAGGTTGCGAAGCAAGCCAAAGCGCCATGGATCATCCTACCGGGTGACGTCGGCGCTCGGTCAGCAAACGCATAACGGCGGCCGCCGTCTCTTCAATCGACCGACGTGTGACATCGATTGTCGGCCAATTGTGCTTGGTGCAAAGGCGACGAGAGAATGAGACTTCTTCGGCCACCGCGGCCTTATCAATATACTGGTCATCGTCGCGGTGAGCTTTCAGTCCGAGTAGACGGTTCTCGCGGATCTGCACGATACGCTCTGGGCTTGCGTAGAGACCGACAACAAGAGGCCGGGCAAGTTTCTCGACCGCAGGCGCCAACGGTACGCCCGGCACCAGTGGTACGTTTCCGGTTTTTACGCCGCGATTGGCGAGGTAGATCGAGGTCGGCGTCTTGGATGTACGCGATACCCCTACAAGCACCACGTCTGCTTCCTCGAGTCCTTCGGCGTGCTGGCCGTCGTCGTGCAGCATCGTGAAATTCAAAGCATCGATACGCTGAAAGTATTCCGCATTAAGCACATGCTGGGCGCCAGCCCGATGGATCGTCTCGGCCCCGAGATAAGACTGAAACAGGCGCAGGACCGGCCCCAGGATCGACATGCAGGGCAAGCCAAGCTCGCGACATTTTTTTTCCAGGGCTTCAATGAGATCCTCTTCGAGGAGGGTGTACAAAACCAGGCCCGGGGATTCCGTGATCTCTGCAAGCGCATTATCAAGCTGCTTTTTCGAACGCACCATCGGATACAGATGCTCGACCGGGGAAACATTCGCGTATTGCGCGGCAGCCGCGCGAGCGACCGTTATCAAGGTTTCGCCGGTCGCGTCCGATACCAGATGTAAGTGGAAATAGCCGGTCTCAGGCATCTGTATATTAGCCGGAAAGCCTGTGGATACGACGGGAGAAGGCCACGGCCCGCCCCAACAAGCAAGCCAACTGTGATGGCGAGTTGAATTTTCTTCCACACTGCAGGAGACGGGACGGCTACACAGAATGAATTCGATCAGAATGTTGAGATGTGGACAGACATGTGGGGAATAAAGGGGATATCCCCGTCAAAGCCCCGGAATCTGGCATCTTTGCTGTGGACTGAATGGGTCTTGAATTAAGCCCCTTTCTGGATCGGCTTTTGTCAGTCGGTGGACAGAATGTTGATCGACAGGCATGAGTCCAATCAACGCTCCAATAAACACAACAGATTCTAAGAAGATTCTTGATGGATAAAGACGGGATTGGGAGTGCCGTGGGGAAAAAGCTTTTACGTGTGCTGGAAGGCAAACACGAAGCGATTCCACCGATATGGTTGATGCGGCAAGCGGGCCGCTATCTTCCTGAATATCGTATGACTCGCGAAAAGGCGGGGGGGTTTCTCGATCTTTGTTTTAATCCAGAGTTGGCTGCGGAAGTGACATTGCAGCCAATCCGGCGGTTTGGTTTCGATGCCGCGATTCTGTTTTCCGATATTCTTGTCGTGGCATTGGCGCTCGGTCGAAAGGTTGAATTCTTGGCCGGTGAAGGACCGAAGCTCGAACCCTTGAGCAGTGCGGATGCTCTTTCCGCGATGCGGGAGGAAGCCGATCAAAATGTTCTGGCGCCGATTTATGAAACGGTGCGTCAGGTCAAGGCTGGGCTCGATGGCACGATCGGGCTGATAGGTTTTTGCGGGGCTCCATGGACGGTTGCAACGTATATGGTGGCAGGGCAGGCAACACCCGATCAGGCCCCGGCCCGACTGTTCGCACTTCGCGATCCGGAAAGCTTTTCGCGACTGATCGACCGGCTCGTGGATGCATCTATCGAGTACTTGGTGAGACAGCTTCAAGCGGGTGCGGATTGCGTGCAGATTTTTGATACTTGGGCTGGTGTACTTGGTCCTGAACAGTTTGACCGCTGGTGCATCACCCCAACGCAGAAAATCGTCAAGGGCGTACGCCGACGGGTGCCCCGCGCCAAGGTCATTGGATTTCCACGCGGAGCCGGCGCGATGGTCCTTCCCTATGTGGAAATGACCGGGGTGAACGCGATTGGAATTGATTGGACGTTTGAGCGAGCCATCGCACGCGATGCACTGCAATCACGTGTCCCGGTGCAGGGTAATGTTGATCCGCTCGCTCTTCTGGCCGGCGGTGCAGCTCTTGATCGTGAGGTCGACGACGTGCTGCGTCATCTCGGAGACGGCCCGCTGATTTTTAATCTCGGGCATGGGATACTGCCGGACACCCCGATCGCGCATGTCGA
>JBEVFG010000002.1:0-4403 GCA_040512415.1 Pseudolabrys sp.
GGCGTGAGCCGGGCTGTTCGATGTGCCTTGCGATGAACCCCGACAAGTTGCAGCCGGGCGAACGCTGCGCGTCAACGTCGAACCGCAATTTCGAAGGGCGCCAGGGCTACAAGGGCCGCACGCATCTCGTGTCTCCGGCAATGGCTGCAGCGGCGGCGATCGCCGGGCACTTCGTCGACGTGCGCGAATGGAAGTAGCGCGGATCTTTGAATGAGACGCAGCAAGCCCGCCTTGACGGCGGGCTTTTGTTTACCAGCAGCGCCACGCCCGGCGGTATGCCCAGTGTCCGTTGCGCCAAACGCGTATGCGTGCCCAGCCGCAGGCCGGCTCCGGAGGAATCGCGTAGTAATATGGTCCAGGGTAGTACGCGTAGGGATAACTCCAGCCCCAACCATAGCCGAGCCCAAGTCCAAGCCCGAAAGCGGGACCCCAGCCGCCGCGCCAGCCTCCATGCCAGTGGCCGCCATACCAGCGCGCCTCCGCACCGCCAGGCACGAATACAAAGAAACTGAAAATCAGAACTGTGCTTGCGAAAAATCGTGTCAGCCCAGACATTGCTGCACCTCCGGTGCCGCCTCGCCCCTTCGCCAAGCCAATTCTATACCACCGCCGTGCCGGCCTCTATTCCCACCAGCAGCGCATCTGCGGCACGATCACCGGGCCGCTGACGCGGTATTCTTGCGCAAGCCACGAGCGGCATTGCCGCTTGGCATTCGGCCCAGGGTAGACGCGGCGCGGATAGATTGTGACGCGCGGGCGTTTTTTCTGCGCCGCGAATTCAGCCGGACAGTTTGCCGAGGTTTCGTCATTGCAAACGGATGGTCCGGCCGACGCCGGTATCCCTCCGCCGGCGCTGAGAACAAATATCAAGCCGATCAAGGCCAGCCGTATAGCAACGTTCGACATCGACCGCTTGCACCTCGTGTCAGGGTCGCCAACCGTTGCGCATCCGGGGGCTCGCCGTCAACCGCTTGGACCGCATGCAAACCTCGCCTACAACATTGCCATGACTGGCCAATTCCACGATTGGCGCGGATCGGCGGCGCCGTCGACGTCGGATATCGAGAGCCTTGCGTCGGAGGCGTACGCGCGTCTTCCGGAGCACTTCCGCAATCTCTGTGAGAACCTCGTCATCCGAGTTGAAGATTTTCCAACTGACGAGGTTCTCGAGAGTATGCGTGCCGAGAGCGAGTTCGATCTGCTTGGTCTGTTCCAGGGCGTCGGGCTGCCATTCCAGTCGGATGCGACCCCGGAGCTCATGCCTAACATGATCTGGCTGTATCGCCGGCCGATCCTCGACTATTGGGCCGAGCACGAGGACACCTTGGGAGAAATCGTGACCCATGTCCTGGTGCATGAGATCGGGCACCATTTCGGGTTGTCGGACGAGGACATGGAAGCAATCGAGGCAAGCGTCGAATAGACTGGCATTGATCCGGTTTTGCGATGGCGATCATTAAGAATCGGAATTGGTCGAGAACGGCCGGCTGCGCGACATTACACGGCAAGGAGATTCGTCATGATCGTTACTGTCTTTCGTTCCCGCCTGCGCCCGGGGTCGCGCGAGGAATACATCGCCCTTGTCGACCGCATGGTCGAACTGGCCAAGACGATGCCCGGCTACATTTCGCATAAGGGTTTTTTTGCCGAAGACGGCGAGCGGGTTACCATTGTCGAATTCGAGCACGAAGAGGGGATGCGTGCCTGGCGCACGAACCCCGAACATCGAGCCGCGCAGAAAAAGGCTCGGGAAATCTACTATTCCGAATACAGTGTGCAGGTGTGCAACGTGGTGCGCGAATCCAAATTCAAGCTTGATGAGCGGGTGCCGGCCTAGTGTGATCGCGCCTTACGTTTGTCCTTTTTCGGCGTCTCGGGGGCGGGACCATGATTGCGCTCGCACACGCCGCCGCGAATTCCGGCGGCAATCAGGCACTCCCGGACCGAGTAGTAATAACAATTTGTGTACTGCGGACCGCCAAAGTCGCGATAGCACCAGGGCCCGTCATTTGCCGCCTTTAACGCACTTGTGAAACCAAGAAGAAGTGCCGCGACCGTCAAAATACGCATAGCTGATCTCCCCTTCTCAATCCGCTATTGACCAAAACACCGGACGTCTTAAGAAAAAGAACTGTTCTAAGGTGCTTGAGGCGAAGTCGGAGAAACCATGGAAAAGTTCACTCGGCTCGAAGGCGTTGCCGCCCCGCTGCGCATCATCAACGTCGACACCGACATGGTGATTCCGAAGCAGTATCTGAAGACCATCAAGCGTACCGGTCTCGGCAAGGGCCTGTTCTCCGAACGCCGCTACAAGGACGACGGCAGCGAGAATCTGGAATTCGTGCTGAACAAGCCGGCTTATCGCAAGGCCAAGATCCTTGTTGCCGGCGACAACTTCGGCTGTGGCTCTTCGCGCGAGCACGCGCCGTGGGCGCTGATGGATTTCGGCATCCGTTGCGTGATCTCGACCTCCTTTGGCGACATCTTCTACAACAATTGCTTCAAGAACGGCGTGTTGCCGATCCGAGTGTCCCCGGAAGATCTTGAAAAACTTTTCGACGACGCCGAGCGTGGCGCCAACGCAACGCTGACAGTCGACCTCGAGAAGCAGGAAATCCGCGGTCCCGACGGCGGCGTGGTTCATTTCGACATCGACCCGCACCGTAAGCATTGCCTGCTCGACGGCCTCGACGATATCGGCCTCACTCAGCAGAAGCAGAGCAAGATCGAAAGCTACGAGAAGAAAGCCGGCGCGGCACGCCCCTGGGCGTGACTACCGTTGCAACGTGGTGCCGGCTGGCGCCGCCTCAAGGCCAATGACGCCACTTCTTGCAACCGCGTCCTGTAAAAATCCGGATGCACGAATATCATCGATGAAGGCGTTAATATCCATGAGGACCCTCGGCTTTCCTTTCGCCACGATGATCGCTTGAGTTACGCCGAACAGGCTGTCTGGCAGTAGACGATAGCCCGGCATCTCCCTCAGCAAATTGGTGAGGCGCTGACGGTTGGCCCCATAGGCGTCGATCTCACCTGCCAGAAGCTTACGCTTTGCATCGGCTGGCGTGTTGTCTGTCTCTACAAGAGTCGCGTGTTTCAAATTGCGTGCGAGATAGAGCGTAATCGAATCCCCCCTGCCTCCGGCAATGCGCAGCCCTTGTGCGTCGATATCGGCGACGGTGCGGATGCGGGAATTGTCCGGAACGACGAACGACTGCTGCACCAGCATGTAGATTTGCGAGAACTCGACCGTCCCGACCCGTTCCGGGGCATATGCCACAAATCCAATATCGGCCTCGCCCTTGGCGACGGTCTCAATCACCGTCGCGGGATTCGGTAACGGCACAAGCGCAACCGGTAAGTTGCGCCGCCGTGCCAGCTCGCGCGCAAGATCGGCGGAGGCACCGCGAATTTCACCGGTGATGGGATCGCGCACAGCCTGTGCAGGATTGCTGGAGAGATACGCTGCCCGCAACGTTCCGGTTGGCGCTATATTGTCGGCGAAGGCGCGCGAATGGAAACACAATAGTGCAATGGGGATCAAAAAATAGCGACGCCGCATGTAGCGTTCCCTCATTCCGCAATCCTAACACATTACGGCATGTTTGTTGTGGATCGCCGTGGGGCAAACGCATGCGCCGACCCGCGTAATGACGCGCTAATGTATATTGAGGATTGAGTGCGAGACCGGCGTTGGTGGCATAGCATTGGCGGTACGCTCGCGCGCCCGCCGTTGCGAATGTGCCGACAGCACGTGCCTAGCTTTCGAGCGTTTCGCAATTTGCAGCGCAGGCTTGTTTGATTGCGCCGCGCAGAAACTGTTGACGGCATCCACCACTGCCGCACTGATCAGCTGCTGCCGCTCCGGCGAGCCCATTTCCAATTCTTCGTCGCGGTTCGCGATCGAGCCGGCTTCGAGGAGTACGGCGGGCATTTGCGTCTTCTTCAGCACGATCAGTGTGTCGTAACGGTAGACGCCGGCATTAACGTCCAGGAGTAAACGCTTCCACCGACCCATAAAGCTCTCGGTATAGTGCGGCGTGTATTGCAAGCCGCGCGCCTTCAACTGCTGGCCGAGCATGCTCCCGAACAAAAGGCTGTCTTTCGGATCGATATTGTCGTCGGAGACGAAAATCGAATGGCCTTTGAACCGGTCACTGAATGCCTCCCGCTTGCCATTGTACTCCCATCTTTCGATAAACCGGTCAGGCACCGAGTCGTGGTGGATGGACAGCAGAAGGTTTGCCGATAAGTCGTTGGCGCGTGCCACACGGGCGTACAGGCTTCGATTTGCCCGCCCGTCGGTCACCATGAGGACCGTCTTGGCAAAACCCGCATCGACAAGAGCCTGATCGATCAGCTTGGCTAGCCGCAGATTGAAATCAAATTCGTTAGCACCGCGC
>JBEVFG010000003.1:0-16646 GCA_040512415.1 Pseudolabrys sp.
TCGCCGGAGGCTTCGCCGGTGCCCATCATGGCCTTGCCCATCTCGCGCATCACGGCGCGCACGTCGGCAAAGTCGAGATTGATGAGGCCTTCTTTGACCATCAGGTCGGTGATGCAGGCCACGCCTGAATAGAGGACCTGGTCCGCCATCGCGAAGGCATCGGCAAATGTGGTCTTTTCGTTGGCCACCCGGAACAGGTTCTGGTTCGGGATGATCAGCAGCGTGTCGACCACCTTTTGCAGCTCGACAATGCCGGCTTCGGCAAAGCGCATGCGGCGCTGGCCTTCGAAGTGGAAGGGCTTGGTGATGACACCGACAGTGAGAATGCCGAGCTCGCGCGCGGTCTTCGCAACGATGGGAGCAGCGCCGGTTCCGGTGCCGCCGCCCATGCCGGCCGTGACGAACACCATATGTGCGCCGGTGAGGTGATCGCGGATTTCGTCGATCACTTCTTCCGCCGCGGCGCGGCCGACCTCGGGCTGAGAACCCGCGCCGAGACCTTCGGTCACCTGGGTGCCCATCTGAATGATGCGTTCGGCCTTGGACATCGTGAGCGCCTGCGCGTCCGTGTTGGCGACGACGAAGTCGACGCCCTGCAGACCCGCTGCGATCATGTTGTTGACCGCATTGCCGCCGGCGCCGCCGACGCCAAAGACGGTGATGCGAGGTTTCATCTCGCGAATATCGGGAATCGTCAGGTTGATGGTCATTTTTGCCTCATGATTGCACGGGCAGCAGGCCTTGCGCCGCGCCGAAGGCGCTAATGCAATTGCAAGCCGCCGAACTGAGCCGGTCCGCCACCGGCCATTCGTGGTTCTGTTGATGAAGGGTCAGAAGCTTTCGCGTAGCCATCGTCCGACCCGTGCCATGTAACCGCCCGTTCCTGTCATCAATTGCCGCGTTCGCCGCGGTTCGAAGTGTTCGAGATGGGCTGCCTGAGGGTAGACAAGCAGTCCGGCCGCAACCGCAAAGGCAGGCCCTTTTGCCGCTTCCGGCAAACCGGCCAGTCCAAGTGGGCGGCCAATTCGTACGGGACGCCGCAAGATTCGTGCGGCGAGATCGGCGAGACCCGTAAGCTGACTCGCGCCCCCGGTCAGCACCACGCGTCCACGCGGCTCAGCCGCGAAGAGCGAAGCTGCGAGACGGTCGCGCACCATTTCCAGGATCTCCTCGACCCTTGGACGAATGATTCTGACGAGCGATGCGCGCGAAACGAACTGCGGCGGCTCACGCTCGTCATCTTCGACCGGAGGTACGGTGATCATGTCCCTTTCATCCGATCCACCCGCCAAAACACTGCCATAAATCGCTTTGATTCGCTCAGCGTCGGCAACCCGGGTGTTGAGACCTCGGGCAAGGTCCATGGTCACGTGATTACCGCCGAGGGCAAAGCCGTCGGCATGGACGAACTTGCCGCCTGAAAACACCGCCAAAGTCGTGGTTCCGGCGCCCATATCGACAGTCGCCACGCCCAAATCGGCCTCGTCATCGGCAAGCGCGGCAAGGCCTGCGACATAGGGGGACGACACCATGGCTTCCACAGACAGGTGACAACGCTCCACCGTCAGCATCAGGTTTTGCACCGTCGGCACATCCGCGGTGACCATGTGCATATCGACGCCGAGCTGCTGGCCGAGCATGCCGCGCGGCTCGCGGATGCCGGTAGCGGCATCGACGGCATAACCGATTGGCAGGGAATGCAGGACGGCGCGCCCGTCGCGCACCGAATGACGGCTGGCGGCTGCCAACACACGACCGATATTCCCTTCCGTGACCGAGCCACCGGCAAGATCGATGTTTGCGACAAAACGCTCGCTTCCGAGACGGCCGCCGGACATGGAGACCACGACCGACTGCAGCTGAACGCCGGCCATGCTTTCGGCGATGTCGATTGCCTGGCGCACTGTCTCCTCGGCTTCGACCAGGTCGACGACGGAGCCGCCTTTCATGCCGCTGGCCGCGGTGTGGGCGAAGGCCAGCAGGCTGACCCCGTGACTGCGCCGGCGCAGAACATCCTGAGGCGCCTGCGGCTCGAGCCGCGCGATCAGGCACACGACCTTACTGGTGCCGATATCGAGACCCGCGACGACTGCCGCGCGCCTGGGCGAAACCGGCTTCATCTTGGGGGTAAGCCCGAAGCGGAGCACGGTCATGCTTCGCCTCCCTTGCCCGGCTTCTTCTTTGCCTTCTCCAGATCCTTGAGCGCCTGCTCGCGCGCGGCCGCCGCGCCATCGGACTGACGGACGGTGACGCGGTCGGACAGCCGCAGATCGACAAGGACGATGTCGCGCGACAGCAACTTGTTGCTGCGGTCGAGCTCTGCAAGGATCCGCAGCGCCCGTTCCGGCTCGATTTCAGGCAGAAGAACTTCGACACCGCTTTTCAGGTGCAGATTCCACCGCCTTTCGGCGACCAGCACGGAGGATTCGGTGGCTTGCGCGATCTCAGGAAAGCTTCGGACCAGATCGAGGAAAGCATGTGCGCCGTATTCGGCGCCCTTGCCGACGACCATGGGAAGGCTTGCAAAGCGCGGCGGTGCCGTCGTTTCAAGAACGGTGCCCTCGCCTGAGATCAGGGCAATGCGGCCGTCCTTTTGCCAGAGCGCAAATGGTTTGCGCTCCTTGATCTCGATGCGCAGCCGATCGGGATACAATTTAAGAACGGTTGCATCCGAGATCCACGGATTATTCATCAGGCGCGCGCGGGCACGCGCCGCGTCGAGAAACAAAAGCGACGAGTGGTCGCTGATGCCGGCCAGCGTCAGGATTTCGTCGCGGCCAACTTCGTGCTCGCCCGTCAGCGCGACTTCGGTAATGCGGAAGCCGGCTTTGTTGGCGGCCGCGTCGCACAGGTCTTGCAGGTTCTCGAGGATCCGCTCCCCGTGGCCGCCCTTGATGGCGCCGTAGCTGACGCTTGCGAGCAGCAGCATTGCGGCGGCCGAAGCGCCCGCCCCCTGAGGAATTTTCAGGTTGACGAGCCAGCTGCCCCAACGGCGCGCACCACGCAGCCAACGTGGCTCATAGGAGCGCGTCCACAAAGCGAACGATGCACGTCGTTTCAGCGTGAGCGATTGAGCGAGGCGTCCCCGGCCTTCCATCGCGACCTACTATCCAAACGTTGTGCCCGGGAGGGGCAAGCAAGCGCCGCCGTCAATATCGTCCGCACGCACGACTTCACGGCAGCCAAGCGCGCGGTGCGCCGCCAGCGCCTAGTCTTCGGCTTTATTGGTAAATGATTAGTAAAATTTGAGCGGTTTCGGACGGTAGCCGCTAACTTTAGCGGTCCAGTGAAGCGTCCTCGACCATCCACTTGACCAGATCCTCGAAACTGATCCCGGCATGCGCCGCGAGCTCCGGAACCAGCGAGGTTTCGGTCATGCCCGGCTGGGTGTTCACCTCGAGGCAGAACAACCCTTTCGCTGCATCAAGGCTGTCGTCAAAGCGGAAATCCGAACGTGTCACGCCACGGCAGCCGAGCGCACGGTGTGCGGCGAGCGCCAGACGTTGCACCTCGCGATAGACATCGGCCGCGATCGGTGCCGGCAAAAGGTGCTTCGAGCCGCCCGGCGCGTATTTGGCTTCGTAGTCGTAAAACTTCACGGTCGGGACGATTTCGATCACGCCGAGTGCCCGGTCGCCCATCACCGCGCAGGTGAGCTCCTTGCCGGGAATATAAGGCTCGACGAGAATCTGGTCGCCGAACGCCCAGTCGGCCCGCATCAGTTCCTGCGGCGGGTGTATGTGATCCTCGCGCACCATGAAAACGCCGACGCTGGACCCTTCGGCCACCGGCTTGATCACATAAGGTGGCGGCAGCAGGTGCCGCTTCGCGGCTTCCTTGCGCGCGGCTACCATTCCGCCCGGCACTGGCACGCCCACGGACTTGAGCACGCTCTTCGCGATGTCTTTCTTCATCGCCAGCGCCGAGGCGAGCACACCGGAATGGCTGTAAGGAATGCCGAGAACCTCGAGTAGCCCCTGCAATGTGCCGTCTTCGCCCGGACGTCCGTGCAGCACGTTGAGCGCGACGTCCGGCTTTCGCGCGCGCAATGTCGCCGCGACATCACGGTCAACATCGATCCGGCTCACCTGATAGCCCGACCGCTCAAGCGCATCGGCGCACGCCTTGCCCGAGCGCAGTGAAATCTCTCGCTCAGCCGACCAGCCTCCCATCAGAACGGCCACGTGCTTCATCGTCTCATGCCTTTATCCCGACCCGCTTGATTTCCCATTCCAGCTCAACGCCGGAATGGGTCTTCACGCGCTCGCGGACCGTCTCGCCCAGCGTCTCGATATCGGCCGCGCTGGCACCACCGAGATTGATGAGAAAATTGCTGTGCAGCTCCGACACCTGCGCGCCGCCGATGGTCAAACCACGGCAGCCCGCGTCGTCAACCAGTTTCCAGGCGCTGTGCCCCGGTGGATTTTTGAAGGTTGAGCCGCCGGTGCGATTGCGCGGCTGGCTTACTTCGCGCTTCTTTTTGATTGTCGCCATCTCTGCGGCGATCTCTTCAGGCGCTCCGGCACGGCCCTGAAAGACCGCCGACGTGAAAGTCACGTCATCGGGTACCGAGCAATGGCGATAGGAAAAGCCCATGTCGCCGTTGCTGAAAGTAGTTATATTTCCCTGGCGGTCGACGCCGCGCGCTTCGACAAAAATGTCCTTGGTCTCGCCGCCATAGGCGCCGCCATTCATTCGCAGAGCACCGCCGATCGTGCCAGGAATGCCGCTGAGAAACGCCAATCCTGCAATAGCGGCGTTCTGCGCGGCCCGCGCCACCATTACGTCGAGCATCGCCGTTCCGGCGATGACGCGATGCTCCTCAATCTTCACGTCGTTGAAGCCGCGCCCCAACCTGATCACGACGCCCGGCACGCCGCCGTCGCGCACGATGAGATTCGAACCGGCGCCGATGACGACCATCGGAATTTCCGGCGGCAGGTTGCGCAGGAAATACGCAAGGTCGTTTTCATCCTCCGGCATGAAAAAGGCTTGCGCAGGACCGCCGACCCGGAACCAGGTGAATTCTCCCAGCGACTGATTGGCGAGCAGCCGACCCCGCAACTCGGGCATTTTCGCCTTCAGCTCGGGAACGATGTCGGGAAAACTCATAGCGCCTTCAATTCCGCTGGAAGTGCGTAGGCCCATTGCGTGATCGATCCAGCGCCGAGGCAAATCACATAGTCGCTAGGCTTCGCCAGACTTTTTATCAACGGCGCCAGTTTTTCAGGTCCGTCCAACGGCATTGCCTGCTTGTGTCCGCGCGCGCGCAAGCCGGTTACCAGCGCATCGCGGTCGGCGCCGGCGATGGGCTGCTCGCCGGCCGGATAGACCGGCGTGATGATGACAAGATCGGCGTCGTTGAAGCAGGTGCAGAATTGCTCGAACAGATCGTGCAGCCGCGTATAACGGTGCGGCTGCATCACCGCGATCACCTGGCCCTTGGCGCTTTCGCGGGCGGCGCGCAGTACGGCGGCGATCTCGACCGGATGATGCGCGTAATCATCGATAATGACCGCACCGTTCCATTCGCCCACGCGCGTGAAGCGCCGCTTGACGCCACCGAAGCCGGCTAGCGCCTTGCGAATGATGTCGGCCTTGACCCCAAGCGCGTGTGCGACCGCGATGGCTGCGGTTGCGTTCAAAGCATTGTGGCGGCCCGGCATCGGCAGGCTGAGCTTGTCGATCTTGTGCGCGGTCTTGCCCTCGCGATCGCGGAAGTAGACGGAAAACCGGGACTCGCCGTTGAGATGGTCGAGATCGGCGAGACGGACATCGGCCTGGGGGTTCTCGCCGTAGGTGAGAATGCGGCAATCTTCGAGCTTGCCGACCAGCGTCTGGACAACCGGGTGATCCGTGCACATCACTGCAAACCCATAGAACGGAACGTTCTCGACGAAGGCGCGGAATGCGTCCTGCACGGCCTCGAACGTGCGGAAGTGGTCGAGATGTTCGGGGTCGATGTTGGTGACCACCGCGATATCGGTAGGCAGCTTGAGAAATGTGCCGTCCGATTCATCCGCCTCGACCACCATCCAGTCGCCCGCGCCGAGCCGCGCATTGGTGCCGTAGGCATTGATAATGCCACCGTTGATCACGGTGGGATCGAGGCCGCCGGCGTCGAGCAGAGAGGCAACGAGTGAGGTCGTCGTCGTCTTTCCGTGCGTTCCCGCGACAGCGACGCAGCTTTTCAGCCGCATGAGTTCTGCCAGCATTTCGGCGCGCCGCACGACCGGCAGGCGCTTGGCGCGCGCGGCGACGAGCTCCGGATTGTCGCGCTTGATCGCGGAGGAAACGACCACCACATCGGCGCCGTCGATATTTTCAGCTTTGTGCCCGATCGCGACCTTCACGCCCTTGTCGCGCAATCGCTTGACGTTGGCGCTGTCGGCGACGTCGGAACCGGTCACGCTGTAGCCGAGATTGGCCAGCACTTCGGCGATGCCGCTCATGCCAATGCCGCCGATGCCAACGAAGTGGACCGGCCCGATGTCGCGCGGCAGTTTCATGAAAATCGCCCTCAGCCTTGCGTCGGGTGCGCCGAACCGCGCGCTCCCTTTTTGATAATCCGCTATCTCATGCAGGACGTGAACGGCCGAAACAAGACCGGCCAAGGACCAATGCTCAAATTCCCGCCACCTTTATTACCAGGTCGGCCAGCCTTTCGGCGGCATCGGTCGTGCCGCAGCTTTTGGCCCCCTGCGCCATCTTTGCAAGCCGCGCAGGATCATTCGACAGCGCCGTAATTTCTCTGGCCAGGCGCTCGGCCGAGAAGTCCCTCTCCTCGATGCGGATCGCTCCGCCTGAGGCTTCGAGTGTGCCGGCATTGGCGAGCTGGTCTTGATCCAGCGCATGCGGCAGCGGGACCAGGATGGCCGGACGGCCGATCGCCGAGAGCTCGGCCACGGTCGATGCGCCCGAGCGCGAAACCACGAGGTGCGAAGCGGCGATGCGCGCGGGAAGATCGACGAAAAAGGAAGCGACTTCGGCGGCGACCCCGAGCCGGGCGTAGTTCGCGCGCACTGCGTCGAGATCCTCGGCCCGGCATTGCTGGACAATGCTAAGCCGCATCCCAAGACTCGCGTCGAGCTGCCCGACAGCCGCCGGCACGATTTCCGACATCACGCGGGCGCCCTGGCTACCGCCAAACACCAGCAGGTTGAGTTTTCCGTCCGCCGGCACGGCATAGGGAATCTGGCCGGCTGCGATGACCTGAGGCCGCAGCGGGTTGCCGGTGAACGTTATCTTGCTCTGCCAATGCCGATTGAAGTTCTTGAGCGAACGAAACCCGGTCGCGATGGCCGTCACCCGCGGCGCGAGGAATGCATTCGCACGGCCCATGACGCCGTTCTGCTCGTGCAGCACCGTCGGTATTTTGCGCCAGCTTGCCGCAAGCAGCGGCGGGACGGTCGGATAGCCGCCAAAGCCGACCACGGCTTTCGGCGCGATCCGGCCCAGCAGCATCCACGCCCTGGCGCTGCCCAAAGACAGCAGCATCGCGGTCTTTGCCAGCGATATCGGATCGCGCCCGCGCAATGTCGCGCTGGGGATGATGTGCATGGCCCGCGCCGGAAATTTGTAGTGCGCCGCGCGGTGATCGGTCGCGAGCTCAATCGCGATGCCGCGCTTGTCAAGCGCGATTGCGAGCGCTTCCGCCGGAAACAAATGGCCGCCGGTGCCGCCAGCCGCGAGCAGGACGAGCGGCGCGCCGCTCGCAGGCATCAGACCCGACTCCCGGCCACCGCAAGATCGGGCGCGATCATCGCCGCGCGCGGCTGCTCCCGCGTCAGCGCCAGCAGCATGCCCATCGCGTAGCCGAGCGAAATCATCGAGGAACCGCCGTAGGAAATGAACGGCAACGTCATGCCTTTGGCCGGGATCAAATGCAAGTTCACCGCCATGTTGATCGCCGATTGCGTGGCGAAAAGAATGGTAAGGCCAGCTGCCGCAAACCGCGTGAACGGGTCGTCGTTGCGCATGGCCCGCAGCAGCATCCGAATGACGATGAAGGCGAACAATGCGACGATCACAAGGCAGAGCGCGATGCCGAATTCCTCCGCAGCCACCGCAAACACGAAGTCTGTATGGCTCTCCGGCAGAAGTCGTTTCACCGTCCCCTCGCCTGGTCCCTTGCCGAACCAGCCGCCGCGCATGAAGCTTTCGGTTGCGATGTCGATGTTAAAGGTGTCGCCTGACGCCGGGTCGAGGAAACGCTGAATCCGGCGCGCGACGTGCGGCACCGTATAGTACGCGCTGAGCAGGCCTGCACCGGCTAAACCGGCAATGCCGAAGACCCAGACTACACGCATGCCGGCCATGAAGAAGAGAGCGCTCCACACCAGTGCGATCAGCATCGTCTGGCCGAAGTCTGGCTGCAGTACCAACAGCGCAACGACCATCACCAGCAACATCAGGGAGAACGTGTTCGCCGGCATGTCGGGGCGCTTTGCCGATTCTCCGAACAGCCAGGCGACAATGATGACGAAGGCGGGCTTGAGGAACTCAGACGGTTGAATGCTGACGCTGAACAGGACCAGCCAGCGCCGCGCACCCTTGATCTCCGGGCCGAAGAAGGGTGTCGCCGCGGCCAGGACCAGGCTCACGACAAAGATGAGCAGCGACAGCCGGCGGACCTGTTGGGAATTGAGGAAGGACACGCCAAGCATCACGGCGATGGACGGCAGAAGAAAGAGAATGTGGCGGTTGACGAAATAGAACGGGTCGAGACCGAGCCGGCCTGCCACGGGCGGGCTTGCCGCAAGCGAAAGCACGACGCCGGCCAGCATCAACGCGCCGATGGCGGCAAGCGTCAGCCGGTCGACCGTCCACCACCATTCGCCGAAGAGAGTGCGTTGCGCGCGCGAATGCATCCTTGAGTCCCCGTCCGGCTCAAGCTGACGCTTCGCGGTTTAGGAAGCATTAACAGTCGCAGTCACGCCGGGTATTGCCAATACGACGTCGGTAAAGACTGTGCCGCGCACTTCAAAATTACGGTACTGGTCGAAAGAGGCGCAGGCCGGTGAAAGCAGCACAACCGGCTCGTCGAGCCTCGCAGCGGCAGCATCGCGAGCCGCCGCGTCGACCGCGGCGGAAAGCACCCCGCTGATCTCATACGGCACCCGGCCTTCCAGCGTCTGCGCGAATTCCTTCGCCGCCTCGCCGATCAGATAGGCTTTGCGGATGCGCGGGAAAAATTCGGAAAGACTTACGATCCCGCCCGTTTTCGGCTTTCCGCCGGCAATCCAATAAATGTCGTTGAAACTTGCCAGCGCCTTGGCCGCTGAATCGGCATTGGTCGCCTTCGAGTCATTGACGAACAGCACGTTCCCCTTGCGGCCGACCTGCTGCATGCGGTGCGCAAGGCCAGGGAAACTGGCGAGACCTTTTTGAATCGCGAGCAGATCGACGCCGAGCGCGACACAGGCCGCTGCCGCGCAGGCGGCGTTCTGCGCGTTGTGTGAGCCACGCAGCGAGCTAATTCCCGCCAGATCCGCCACAGTCTCAGCCTTGCCGCCGGCGGCACGCATGATGCGGCTCCCTTGGGCGAAATATCCGTCGCGTAATGACGACTCGACGGAAACACGGACGACATTCTTACCCGCGCGTTGAATCCGGTCAGCCGCCGCGCGGGTGTAGGCGTCGTCAATATCAATGATAGCCGTGCCATTCTTCTCGACATCGGCGGCAAGCCGTTCCTTGATTGCGGCATAGCGTTCCATTGTGCCGTGACGATCGAGATGATCCTCCGTGACATTCAACAGGATGCCGACGGTCGCTTTCAGCGAAGGCGCAAGATCGATCTGATAGGAGGAAACCTCTAGAACATAGGCGCGGCCCGCCTTGAACGGCGCGAGCGCCAGAACGGGCACGCCGATATTACCGCCCATCTGCGCGTCAACGCCGGCGCTCTGCAATAGATGTGTCGTCAGCGCCGTCGTCGTTGATTTGCCGTTGGTGCCAGTGATCGCGATCAGCCGGCAGTCGAACCCGGACTTGGCGCGCTCCCCGCAGAACAGTTCGATATCTCCGATTACCTCGACATTGGCCTTGCGTGCCAAGTCAACCGTCCAGTGCGGTTGCGGGTGCGTCAGCGACACGCCGGGCGCCAGCACCAGAGCGGCGGTTTTCGTCCAGTCGAGATTGCGCAGATCCTGCGTCTTTATCCCTGCCGCCCGCGCTTCGGCGATTTTTTGAACGTCATCATCAAAGGCGATCACGTCGGCGCCGCCGTCTTTCAGCGCGCGCGCAGCCAAAAGACCGGAGCTACCGAGGCCGAAGAGCGCGACCTGTTGTCCGGCGAACGTCGTGACGGGAATCAATGTTCATCTCAACTTCAATGTCGCGAGCCCTGCCAGGGCCAGCACGACCGCGACGATCCAGAAGCGGATGACGATCTGCGGCTCGGTCCAGCCAAGCTGCTCATAGTGGTGATGGATAGGGGCCATCTTGAATACGCGCTTGCCCGTCAACTTGAACGATACCACCTGGACGATCACCGATACGGCTTCGAGCACAAACAGTCCGCCGACGATCACCAGCACGATCTCGTGTTTGATGGCAACGGCGACCGCGCCGAGCAATCCGCCGAGCGCGAGCGATCCCGTGTCGCCCATGAAGATTGATGCCGGCGGCGCGTTAAACCAGAGAAAACCGAGACCGGCGCCGATCACTGCACCGCAAAGCACGGCCAACTCGCCGGTGCCGGCCACATAGCGAATCTGCAGATACTCCGCGAATACGGCATTGCCGGCGAGGTATGAAATCAACCCAAAGGTCGCCGCCGCGATCATGACCGGCACGATCGCCAGGCCATCGAGGCCGTCGGTGAGATTTACGGCATTGCCGGCGGCAACGATCACAAAGGCGCCGAGCAACACGAATGCCGAGCCGAGATTGATCGCCAGATCCTTGAAGAACGGGAAGACCAGCGACGTCGAAATCGCTCCGCGGCCGAGATGCATCATCGCCGTGCAGGCGAGCACTGCGATCACCGTCTCGACTATCAATCGGCTACGGGCGGAAAACCCGGCATCGGTCTGCTTCGTGATTTTGAGATAGTCGTCGTAGAAGCCGATGATTCCGAACGACAGCGTTACTCCGAGCACGACCCACACATAGGGGCTCCTCGGATTGGCCCAGAGCAATGTCGACACCAGCAAGCCGGACAGGATCATCAGCCCGCCCATGGTCGGCGTGCCCTTCTTGGTGACCAGATGGGACGGCGGGCCATCGCTGCGGATCGGTTGCCCCTTGCCTTGCTTGAGACGCAGCACGTCGATGATCGGACCGGCGAACAGGAAGACGAAAACAAGCGCGGTGACGATCGCGCCTCCCGTGCGGAAGGTGATGTAACGGAAAACGTTGAAAAACGAGACTTTGTCGGACAGTTCGGTCAGCCAATAGAACATCGGGTCAAACCCTGACTTTCAGCCTGGCGCCCTCTCGAGCGCGCTCTGCTTGGGGAATTGCTTCTCCAGTGCCTTGACGATTGGACCCATTTTCGAACCGAGGGACCCCTTCACCATCACGGCATCGCCGGCACCGATGGCCTCGAGCACAGCCGGCTCCAGCGCTGCCGCGGTCTCGGCATAGCCGCCCCGGGCACGTGAGGGAAGAGCCTCCCACAAATAGTGCATAAGCGGTCCCGAGCAAAAAACGAGGTCGATGCCCGTTTCCGCGATCACATTTGCGAGTGAACGGTGCAATTCGCCGCCTTGCGGGCCGAGCTCCAACATGTCGCCGAGAACGGCGATGCGGCGGCCTTGCTGCCCGATCGGGGCTTCAGCCAGCAGCGCGATCGCCGCCCGCATGGATGCAGGATTAGCGTTATAACTTTCGTCGATCAGCAGAGCGGTTCCTCCCGGAACCGTCAGCGTGCTGCGCGTGCCGCGGCCGCTCGGCGGCTTGAGATTGCCCAGTGCAAGAGCGGCGAGCGCGAGGTCGGCTCCGGCGAGCGACGCTGCCGCCAGGACGGCAAGCGAGTTGAGTGCAATATGGCGGCCCGGCATCCCGACCTTGTAGGTCACCGGCTGCCGCAAGATGCTGGCTTCCACGGTCGATGAGTCCGCCTGCAGTGAGATACGCAACAGCTGCGCATCGGCTTGCGCATGTTCGCCAAATGAAACGATGCGTTTGATGCCGGTCGCGCGGGCCGCGGCAGCAAGCTGCGCGAACTGCGCATTGTCGCGGTTGAGTACGGCCGCGCCCCCGGCCTCGACGCCGGCGAAAATTTCCGCCTTGGCATCGGCGATCTTCTCGAGCGTGCCGAAATACTCCAGATGCACCGGCTCGATCGCGGTGATCACGGCAACGTGCGGCCGGACGAGCTTCGTCAGCGGCGTTATTTCGCCGGCATGATTCATGCCGATCTCGAACACTGCGTACTTCGCCGATGCCGGACAGCGCGCCAGCGAGAGCGGAACGCCCCAGTGATTGTTGTACGAGGCAACGGATGCGTAGGTTTCGCCGTCCGCCGACAGCGCGAGCCGCAGCGCTTCCTTGGTCGTGGTCTTGCCGACCGAACCGGTGACCGCGATGACCTTGCCGTGCAGGCGCTCGCGTCCGGCGCGCGCCTGCGCTCGCAAACCTTCGAGCGCATCGCCAACGATCAGTAGCGGCGCGTCGGCAAACCGCCGGCGCTGCCCTTTCGCCACCACGGCCAAACTTGCGCCGGCTTTCAGCGCGGCATCGACGAAATCGTGACCGTCGCGATTGTCGCCCTGGATCGCAAAGAACGCGTCACCTTTGCTCAGCGTGCGACTGTCGATGGAGATACCGGAGATCCCGGCGGGCAAATTTCCGGCGCGCTCGGCTTGCATCGCGTCCGACATCGCGTCGATTGACCAGAGCGCGCTCATGCGACCCTGCCCTGCAAGGCGGTCGCCACCGCCTCGTGATCCGAAAACGGCAAAATGCGGTCACCCACGATCTGTCCCGTCTCATGGCCCTTGCCCGCGATCAGCAGGACGTCACCGCTCTTGAGATCTGCGATTGCCTTGCGGATCGCTTCGGCGCGATCGCCGATTTCGGCCGCGCCCGGCGCATCGGTGAGAATGGCGGCGCGGATCGCCGCGGGATTCTCGCTGCGCGGATTGTCGTCGGTGACGATGACCTTGTCCGCCCCTTCGACGGCGACGCGGCCCATGATCGGCCGCTTGCCGCTGTCGCGGTCGCCGCCGGCACCGAACACCACGGTCAGCTTTCCCTTCGCATAGGGACGCAGGCTTCCCAGCGCTTTCTTGAGCGCGTCCGGTTTGTGCGCGTAGTCGATGAAGATCGGCGCGCCGTTGCGGTTGCCGACGAGCTCGAGCCGCCCCTTCGCGCCGGTGAGATGCTCGAGCGCTGCGAAAGTGCGTATCGGCTCGGCACCGGTTGCGATGGCGAGACCCGCCGCAAGGGCGGCGTTCTGCACCTGAAAGGCGCCGACCAGCGGCAGCTTTACTTTATATGTGCGGCCGCCATGAACGAAGTCGATCACCTGGGCAAAGCCGTCGATCGTTCCGCCGGCCAGCTTGATGTCCTCGCCCTGCTCGCCGACGGTCATGACCTTCAGCCGACGCTTGCGCGCCGCATCGACAACCTGTCCGGCATAACAATCGTCAATTCCGACAACGGCAGTGCCGCCGTCCACGATCAGATCCTCGAACAGACGGAGCTTGGCGGCGAGATAGGCTTCAATGGTCGGGTGATAGTCGAGATGGTCGCGCGAAAGATTCGTGAAACCGCCCGTCGCGATGCGCACGCCGTCGAGTCGATGCTGGTCGAGGCCGTGCGAGGACGCCTCGAGCGCAAGATGCGTGACCCCCTCGCGGGCCAGTTGGTCGAGCGTGTGGTGCAGCTCGACCGGGTCGGGCGTCGTCAGTGAGCCGTAACGCTCGCCTTTCGGCGCGACGACGCCGACCGTACCGATGCTTGCCGACTGAAACCCCAACCTGCTCCAGATCTGGCGCGTGAACGCAGCGACCGACGTCTTGCCGCTGGTACCGGTGACTGCGGCAATCGTCTGCGGCTGCTGCGGATAGAATTTTGCAGCGGCGAGCGCAAGTGCGCGGCGTGCATTGTCGACCTGAATGAAACCGACTGCGGGTGGCAAACCATCCGGACGCTGCTCGGCAACGACCGCCGCCGCGCCGGCGACGGCGGCCTGTTTGGCGAAATGCGCGCCGTCGGCCTTGGCGCCTGCAATCGCGATAAAGAGAAACCCGGATTGGATCTTGCGGCTGTCGGCGGAAAGTCCCGCGATGTCGATCGCAGCCTGCCGTGCATCGACCGCCACCTCCGGCAGAAGATCGCGCAGCTTCACCGCGTCTCCTTCGCGCTCACCAACAACAGCTGATCGGCCTTCGGCAGATCGAAGCGCGGCCGGATGTCGAGGAGCGGCGCGACGCGCTCGATGACCTTTGCGCCGACGGGGACGGCATTCCAGCCTGATGTGCTGAAGCCATGGGTTTCGGGCCGTCCTTGCGGTTCGTCGAGCATGATGAGCAGCAGATAACGCGGTTTATCGGCCGGCAGGATGGCGGTGAAAGTGGTCAAGACTTTGGTCTTCGAATACCGCCCGCCGACCACTTTCTCAGACGTGCCGGTCTTTCCCCCGACATAGTAGCCCATAACATTGGCACGGGTCGCCGTGCCTTTTTCCACGTTTAACCGCATCAGGTAGCGCATTTTCTCGGCGGTTTCGGGCTTTATGACCCGTTTGGCCAGCCGGTCGGCTTCTGCCTGGTCGCGCTTGAGGAAGGTCGGCGGAATTAGTTTGCCGCCATTCACCAGGGCAGAAATGCCCATGACCGCCTGCAACGGCGCAACGGAAAGGCCGTGCCCGAAGGCGATCGTGATCGTGTTGAGCTCACCCCAGCGTTTGGGAACCAGCGGCTCGGCGCTTTCCGGCAGCTCCGTGCGCAGCCGGTCCAGCTGGCCGAGTTTCCTCAGGAAGGCCTTGTGGTACTCGACCCCGAGCGAGAGCGCCATCCGCGCCGTGCCGATGTTCGACGAATAGGTGAAAATTTCCGGAACTGTCAGGACGCGCCGCTGCGCATGGAAGTCGTTGATCTCGAACTTGCCGTAACGCAGCGGCACCCGCGCGTCGAATGATGACGACAACGATATCCGGCCGCTGTCGAGCGCCATCGCCAGTGTGAGCGCCTTGAAGGTCGAACCCATCTCGTAGACGCCGGTGGTCAGCCGGTTGAGATGATCGGGGTCATTCGCGATGCGCGGATTGTTTGGGTCGAAGTCCGGCTCCGAAACCATCGCGATAACCTCGCCGGTATTCACGTCGGCGATGACACCGGCTGCGGCCTTCGCCTTGAATTTATTTCGCGCGGCGGCCAGCTCCTCGCGCAGCGCGTATTGCGCGCGCAAGTCGACGGCCAGATTGACCGGACGCTGCAGCTGGTCGGTTGCAAGCCCCGCCATGTGCAGCGCGGCGAGTCCCTGCCCGTCGAGCCACTTCTCGATACCGGCGATGCCCTGGTTATCGATGTTCACGTAGCCGATCTCGTGCGACACGATCGGCCCGTTGGGATAGACACGCTTGTTCTCGGTCAGGAAGCCGACACCCGGGATCCCGAGCCGATGAATCTCGCGCTGCTGGCTGGGTGTGATTTCGCGCCTGAGCCAGACGAAGCCGCGTTTCGACGACAGGCGCTCGCGAACCTCGTTGGCGTCGAGATCCGGCAGGACCGCGGTTAGCAATTCAACCGCCTCGTCAACGTCGATGATCTTGCGCGGCTCGGCGAACAACGACGGCGTCTTCACGTCCGTCGCGATGATCTGGCCGTTACGATCGAGAATGTCGGGGCGCGCCGTTGCAACCGCGTCCTGCGAGACGCCGCGGCGGCCGCCATGGCCCTCGCTGACCGTCGCGAACATCACCAGGCGGAACGTAATGACGGAGAAAATGCCGACGAAGACTACGATCGCTAGTCCGAGCCGCGCCTTTGCCTTGACGTTGCGATCGACGTCACGTCCGTAGAGCATCGAGCGCAGCGCGCGCTGCCATCCGCTTTCTGGGATTTTTGCCCTTGCGTGCATCGGTCACCGGGCCTCGGCCGGCGGCGGGACGCTGCCGGTCATTTCAGAAGGCGCGAGCATGGCCCCGATTGGGTCGACATTTGGCGCGGATGGAGCCGGACGTTCGGGCAACCGGTCGAGGGAATCGAATTGCGTAGGCTCGATCCGTCGCAGCGTCAGATGCCGGTCTGCGAGGCCATGGATACGGCTGGGCGCATCGAGTTTCGCCCATTCCGCGCGCAGCACGGCAATGGCGTTGCGCTCGTTGCGCAACTCACTGCGCACCTTGGCAACGCGTTCGGCTTGAAGCGTCGAGTCAAATTTGATCTTGTAGACGTATGACGCCGCCACGATCAGCGCGCCGATGACGAGAATGTTGAGGAGGCGCATTGTCTATCGCCCCTTCAGCACGGAAGACAGCGCGTGCAAATGCGGCAGCAGATGTGCCGGCACGCTGTGCCGCGCCGCTTTATCAGTCCGCTCGGCGGCCCGCAGCTTAGCCGAACGTGCGCGCGGGTTGCTGGCAACTTCATCTTCTTCGGGCGTCAGCGGACGCTTGGTGAGAACCCCGAACGTTGGCGCATGGCGCCTCACTTCCGGTGCATGGCGGGAGCCGCCGCGGGTATCGCCAC
>JBEVFG010000004.1:0-6184 GCA_040512415.1 Pseudolabrys sp.
TCTACGAGTGGTGGGTGTGGAATCAGATCCCGGTCACCATCGGCAATATCCTGGGTGCGATGGTGCTAAACGGCACCCTGTGGTACTACACTCATACTTTGGAGAAATAATAGCAGCTCACGTCCATCGTTGAGATACAGCACGCCGACTCAGCGGGTGATGCGCGATCAACTGGCTGGCGGAAGGAGCCCGGGGCCTCTCACCGGCCTATTTCGCCTTGGTCATGGCTACAGGAATAGTCTCCATCGCCTCGGACCGCGCGGGGCTCCGTGCGACCGTCACGACAAAGCAGGCGTCCAATTCTTCGACAGACCAGGGCACGGGAATTGGCGGATTTTAGGCACGAAATTCCCAAATTTTTTGCTTGCTTCCCATCCGCTTCCCAAGTCGATTTTCTGGGAAACAACCGATCGGAATTTCGAACGTAAGTCTTTGATTTTCTTGGCGCGCTCGGACGGATTCGAACCGCCGACCCTCAGATTCGAAGTCTGATGCTCTATCCAGCTGAGCTACGAGCGCAAATTTAAAGCGCGCGCACAATAACCGCTTCGCGGAAAGTCACCCGGCTGGGCAGCTCTCGCCAATTGTCCCGCACCACCTGTGCGATGAATTTGCCGCTTCAAGCCGGCTCTTCGACTTGAAGGGTGAGGCCAAAACGGACAGGAGGAAGCAGAACAATCCGAACATTGTCCTGCCGACGTTAGGTGATTCCGTCAGCTAATCAATCCGGATGAGGTTTTCGGTACACACAACATAACCCGCGAAGCCGATTCGCAAAGCGATGGCGGAAGCGGAAGCAAAGAAAAACAGTTTGGTCTTTACCGACTAGGCCGCGGGTAGCTCACAGGCCTTCAATAATTTGGTAACGACATCGGCGGCGTTATTCAGTTTGAATGCCCAATCGAATCCTATTGCAGATGCCTGATCGAGATTTGATGCAAGGAATTTGACTTCCTTCGCCTTCAGAGTTTGTTCGATCATTTCAGGTGGATGGCGAAAGCCAAAGCATACTTGAGCTCATTTACCCCCCGGCTTTGCGGTCCAGGAGTTACACCAGCCGTTTACATGCACGAGACCTTGCGGGAAGAGCGAGCACTTGCCGAATTCCCCCTGCTGGCCAGCGACTGAAAATCCCCTCTCTTGAAGGAGCGAACAGCTGTGACAAAACTGCTTTTCTCCCTCAGCGCCTGCGCGCTTCGGGAATTTGCACGGCGAACTACTGGAAGGACAATTAATTGACCTACATCGTCAACGAGAGTTGCATCAAGCCGTGGTCGAGTCGGTCAAGCCGCGAACGCAAGCTCAAACGGCCGAGCTGCTGAATCGTACGGCTGGACCGTAGAGAGCTCGTCTGGACCAACGTCACACCAAACCCGACGGCTGAATGGATCGCGCGCCAGCTAACTGAGGCATTCCCCTGGAACGCAGCGCCGCGCTACCTCGTCCGCGATCGAGATCAAATCTATGGCACCATCGTCACACGCCGATTGCGCGCTATGGGCATCCGGGACAAGCCCATCGCGCCGGCCTCGCCCTGGCAGAATGGCTTTGCCGAACGGCTGATCGGATCGATCCGGCGCGAGTGCGTGGATCATTTCATCATCTTCGGCGAGGCGCATCAACGCCGCATCCTGCGAACTTATGCTTGCTACTACAACGACATCAGAACGCATTGGTCATTAGACAAAGATGCGCCGGTCTCGCGCCCTGTTCAGCGGATTGGATCAATAAATTCACACGCGATCCTTGGCGGGCTTCATCACCAATTATGTGCGCGTTTAGGTTTTCGGTACACACCGGGGGCGTCCATCGCTTCCTGCAAATTCATACGCATGTGAACGTGGCGCAGGAAAAATTGCGTCGCCCCGGGCTCAATGACATTCTTTATTTGATATTCAAATTCGCCGTCACGCTCCGGAAATCTTTTGCTGCGCTGACGCCGTGGCTTGGCGGATGAGGGATCAGGCTGCTGCCGGTGAGCGGCGGAGCCATTCGTCGAAACCGATGTGGCCGAGGCGCGCTTCGCCCAACGGCACCAGCGAGCGCTCTTCGACCCGGCTGCCGAAGTATCGAGCCTCGGGGTCGCTCACCACCTCACGCGGGTCGCCGACCGCCTTCAGATAGCGGGCGACGAATTCGTTGAACGGCGCTCGTTCCGGGCCGGCGATCTCGACGATGCCGTTTCGCGGCTCCGCGAGCGCCACATCGGCAACGATGGCAGCAACGTCGTCCGCCGCGATGGGCTGGAACAGGCCGGGCGAAATCCTGACTATGTTTCCATCCGCACTTGAAGCGGCGATGCCGCCTAGGAATTCCAGGAACTGGGTAGAGCGGATGATGGTGTAAGGGATGCCGGAGGTCTCGATCAGTTTCTCTTGGGCGACCTTGGCGTGGAAATAGCCATTGTCGGACCGGTCGGTTCCGACGATGGATAGCGCGACATGGTGCCGGACACCGCCCGCTGCGACCTCCGCCGCAAGAAGGTTGCGGCCGAAGGTCTCGAAGAATTCCAGCACCGCCTTATCTTCAAATGAGGGCGAATTGGCGAGATCGACCACCACATGCCCCTCGCCGGTGATGGTGTTGATGGCGCTTTTGGGCGAGGCGGCGACGACCTCGTTGCCGCCCTGGCGCAGAATGGCGACGGTCTTCGAGCCGATCAGGCCGGCACCTCCAATGACGACGAAATTCATAGTTTGCCCTCCTGTTCGATGACTGAACACTTAAATGGGTTCGAAATGCAAGTGAGGAAGACGCGCGAGTGGTTAAAGACGTCATCGTGTGCTTCGATCTAGTTTGAGGAAATTCCAGAAATCCCCCAGCCAAACAAGGAGCACGACCATGCCGACAACGTCCTCGGACCTCAGCCAGTTCAAGGGAAATTTGCACGGTCAACTTATCACCTCCCATGACGGCGACTATGAGGAGGCGCGGACAGTTTGGAACGGAATGATCGACAAGCGGCCCGAACTTATCGTGCGCTGCACGGATAAGAGCGACGTGATTAACGCTGTCAACTTCGCCCGAGCCAACCACCTGCTCACCGCGATTCGCGGCGGCGGACACAATGTCGCCGGCTTCGGCACCTGCGACGGCGGCATGGTAATCGACTTGTCGCCGATGAAGGACATCGCCGTCGACGCGGCGTCGCGCACGGCACGCGCCGAGGCCGGCCTGACCTGGGGCGAGTTCGATAAAGCGACGCAAGTGCGAGGTTTGGCTACCACCGGCGGGTTGGTCTCCAGCACAGGCATTGCAGGGTTCACGCTCGGCGGCGGCTTCGGCTGGCTGGTGCGCAAACACGGGCTGACCGTCGACAATCTGCTGTCCGTCGAGATGGTATTGGCGGATGGTCGTAGCGTGACTGCCAGTCCAAACGAGAACGCCGATTTATTTTGGGGCGTGCGCGGCGGCGGCGGAAATTTTGGCATCGTCACCTCGTTCGCGTTCCGGCTTCATCCCGTCGGCCCCATGGTCTTCGGCGGCGCTATTTTTCACCCGGCGGCAAAGGCCAAGGACCTCTTGCGCTTCTATCGCGGCTGGACGCAGATGCTTCCTGACGAATTGTCGACCATGGTGGCGTTCCTCACGGCACAGCCTGAGTCATTCGTGCCCAAGAAACTGGTCGGAACGCCGATGATTGCGGTTGCGCTCTGCCATGCCGGTGCCGTCGAAGCGGGCGAGAAGCTAGTCAAGCCTTTGCGTGAATTTGCGCCGGCCGCAATCGACCTCTTGGGACCGCTGCCCTACCTCGCTCTGCAAGGCATATTCAATCCGAGTGCGCCGAAGGGGATACACGCCTACTGGAGGACGCAGTATCTGCGTGATCTGGACGATCCGACGATTGATGCCCTGATCGACCGCACGTCCGCGATGAAATCGCTCTCGCCTTTCTCGGCTGTCCACATCCATCACTGGGAAGGCGCGATCAAACGCGCGGGGGCGGATCAGACCGCCTTCGGTCATCGCAGTGCCCGCTATGTTCTCAACATCCTCGGCCTGTGGACCGCCGGCAAGGATGCCGGCGAACACATCACCTGGGTGCGGACATTTTCCGATGCGCTGCAGACTCGGAGTACCGGACAGGTTTATCTAAATTTCCTTGGTGACGAGGGCGCGGATCGGGTGAAGGCCGCATATGATGCGCAAACGTTCGAACGGCTGCGGAAGCTCAAGGCCAAATTCGACCCGAGCAACTTTTTTCGATTGAACCAAAACATTAGCCCGGCCAATTAACGATGAGGGGCCGCTATCGAAATGTGCCAACAGCGGAATTGCGTCTCGCCGAAGCAAGCGAACCGTAGCCAGCTACATCGACGGGCTGCACGCGAGATGTGTTGGTCCTTTGCCAGGTTCGATTAAACGATTGATCGATGTCGACGTTCCTTTGCCAAACGGGCCGTTAGACATTCGTCAACGCGCGCTCGCGCAGGCTGATCTTGTCGAACCGATCGAAAGGGCAGGGGAAAATCTTCTTCGCTGGGCGGGTCAATAAGCGAACGCCGTGCTGATCCGTGTCTGCTTTACTCGCGCTTCCGAGACATTGTCGCACATGCAATCTTGGGCGGATTGCATCACCGGTACGCACGAATCTAGTTTTTGGAAGCGACAGCGGCCGTTCGGCTCGCTTCATCGCGCGCCATCGCGCCGAAGCGAACGCACGTAATCGAACGCGGCCTTTACTGCTTCCTTGAGTCGGGCGCGCTGCATGTCCTCCGGGATAGCGGCATCGTGCACCGCTCCCCCGTGCTCCTCGACGATCGCCGCTAAGTCATCCAAATCGTCTGGTTCGACCAACCCCATCATGACAAGCGGAATCGTATCTGCAATCCCTTCGCGAGCCGCGGCGCTGCCGGGAAGTTCCGATGCTACGAGCCAATCGGTGGCAGCCCGAAGAGCTTCTTTGGTATCGTACTCGCTGAGCGGCATGCGTTACGGTGCCTCTATGGTTCGCGTCCGCTTTTCGGCTGCGCGGCCGAGAACCGCGCCTGTTAAAGTCTAACACAATCTTCCAGCGAGTACTGCGTCACGCGCCGCAGCAAAAACGAGCCGCTGATGTTTCAGTTGGGTCATTTTCGGACGAAATTCGATGTCTGAGTTAGGTCCGTTATCCTTCGATCGCGGACTCATGGCAGACAACGCAGCACGTCGGAGACGGGCCAATATAGGACATTCGCCGTAGTTGGCTGAAGAGATGGGAACACTGGCTGAAGGGATGGGAATGCTCGGCGATATTCCGGTCAAAATGCCGGCAACCGTTACGTCAAAGCGATTAGATCGCTTGCGCCTTCCCGCTTTCTGCGCCAGCCAATCAGACCCATCGCGCCGCCCTACGCTGCGTGGCCTGCGCCAACGGAGGCGACTTCACTTACCAGCGGCATAGCCTTGGGCCAGTGGCCATAGCCATAGGCGTAATGCGGCGAGACCGGCAGCGATACAGGTCCCGACGATCCGCTCAAACACCCAACGGAAAATATTGCTGTCCCCGAAGCGCTCGTTGCGCGCGCGTGAGAACGCCGAATGGTCTGGGACATTCTTGAATTCGTCCGTCGGCATGCTCACTACCCGCTTTGCTGGCGGCCTTCGCGCGCGGCCACTGGATGCGCGCCCCGATCGCAAGGCGGGCGTTATTTTTTTCGTTATTGACGTAAGAGGCCTGAAAGATGACGAAGTGAAGACCTCTCCCGAGGTATGTTAGACAGTCATCGATGCGGACGCGAAGGCCTACCTCTCAATTACAGGGCACGCTGACATCGTCCGCGATGCCGCGATCGCCAAGAGGATTTGGAAAAGCCCGGATCAAGTTTGGTGGCCCGATGGGCCGGAAGACGTAAATGTACGGGTGCTACGCCTTGATCCGAAAATGGCTGAGCTGTGGGACGGTCCGGCAAGTTCAGCAATTGCGTCCTATGAACTCGCTAAAGCTCGTATCACTGGCAACAAACCGAATCTTGGCGAAAACCGCAAGGTCGCCTTTGATCTCGAAGGGTGACTGTTCTGAGAATGTTAGTCAGCTCTCGTCTCAAACTAAGAACACCAAAAGCAATAGCTATTGCCTAGTTGCGTTTCGAGCCGATCCGATCGCGGCAAAAGTCACCCGGCTGGCAGCTCTCGCCAATTGTCCCGCACCACCTGTGCGATGATTGATTTCGCCCGCTTTATTGCGCGGCAAGCGTTCGCAAAA
>JBEVFG010000005.1:0-3332 GCA_040512415.1 Pseudolabrys sp.
GTCGAAATTGGCCTCGTGCCTAGCCTCAATCAGCCGGGCGGCAACCTCACTGGCATGGGGGTATTCAACGCGAGTCTAGGCACTAAACGCCTCGAATTGATGAAAGAGCTAATGCCAAATGTTGCGGTGATCGGATATTTGCTCAATCCAGCCGACGGAAAGGGCGAGCTATGGCACAAAATAATTGTGAATAAAGATCGCGAGGTGCGGTGCTGTCGCGGTGCTGTCGGGCGAAATCGCGACAAGCGGCGGTTACGCTAACCCGTTGATTTCATGGTGGGCGCTATAGGGATTGAACCTATGACCTCTCCCGTGTGAAGGGAACGCTCTCCCGCTGAGCTAAGCGCCCGACCATCGCGGACGCGCGATATAAGGAGCGGCTCCAAGCAGTGTCAAGCGAGGCCCGCCCCGCGGCGTCAGTTGCGGGTCTTGTCGTCGGTTGCCTGCGTCAGCCGGGAAGCGTGGGTCTGCAGTGCACGAATGCGGTCGGCAAGGTTGCCGTTGTTCGGCGACGCGGCGAGATCGGGTTGCCCGCCACTCAGGGGAACGCTGGTGATCTGCTCATGCGACGTTTCGGCTGCCAGCAGCGATTCAATCGGCGAGTTCGGGCCTTCAAGCGCCGAGGCAAGACGAGCGACCTCTGCGGCAACGTCATTGATGCGCTCGCGCAGCAAGGCGTTCTCCACCCGCTCCGACGCCCACGCCTCCTCGGTTTCGCGCTTCATTGTGGCGAGTTCGCGCGCGAAGCGATCCCGCTCTTCTTTGACGTGCGCAATCGTTGCCTGAAGCTGCGTATTTTCGTTCCTTAGGTTTTGCGAGACCGAATTGGCGCGCCCCTCCAACTCGATGATCGTGGTGCGAAGCTCGGTTTCGACCTGGCGGGCCGCATCTATCTCCTGCCGTACGTGCTTGAGTTCGAATTCGCTCTGATTGAGCAGACGCGACTGTTCGCCAAGGCGCGTTTCAAGATCCTGGGCGCGCCGGCCGAGAATTTCGGCTTCCTTGCTCTGCGCGGCGAGGTGCTGCTCGAGTTCGGCGACGCGCCGCCCAAGATTTTCAACCTTGCCGCGTTCATCCTGCAATTCCTGGGTGGCGGACTTGAGCTCGACCCGCTCAGCATCGCGGCGATCTTCGACGGCTTTCAACTCGTGGCTGGCCCCTTCAAGACGCTCCTTCAGAGCCTCAACTTGGGTCTCTAGCGCAATGATTTCGATTTTCTGCGAGTCGGCGAGCGTCGACCGCTCGTCAAGATCGCCCATCAACTTGCCGAGATCTGCCTCCTTGTCGGAAAGCGCCCGCTGGGCTTCATGCATGGTTGTGGTCTTGACAGCGAATTCCTCCTCCGTGGCGCGCAACTGGTCACGTAGTGCTTTGTCGCGCGCCTCTAGTGCAAATATCGCCGCCGTCTTTTCTCCAAGCTCGACCTTGAGGCGGTTGATTGCGTCGCCTTTCTTGCCGAGCTCGGCGAGCTGGTTTGTGCTTCTTGCCTTGAGTTGCTCGACGCTCATTTCCAGACGGCGCGTCGACATTGCGAATTCGGCGCGAAGCTGATCTTTGTCGGCATGTATCTCGGCCATGGACAATGGCGTCGCCGCTTCGAGCCGCCGCATCGTCAGGCGGACCGCGCGATTGTGCACGAGCGGAACGACAACGAGTCCAATGAGTGCAGCAACAAGAAACCCGATCCCGAAGTACATGATCGGTTCAATCATGGAACCAACGCCTCCAACTCACGCGCACTCATTGCCATTGCGGCCGGACCATCCGGTTGCTTTCGACATTAGCCTAAAGCAAGCGCCGCGTCGCGGGTTTCACGTCAACCGCAGCGAAATTAGTAAATGTGGCAGGGTCAGAAGGGATTCCAGGTCGCCTGCGGCGTAAACTTAAGATACCCGATGTTCGCGCCAAGGCGCAGCCCGACGCCGGACCGGATCGGCACGACGATGATGTTGCCTGAGGCGAGCGCGGTCATGCCGAAACCACCAATGAAGTAGGCAGAGCCGTCGATGCCGGCGAAACGCTGATAGATCGCTCCGGTGGCGGGCAGGTTATAGACGAGCATCATCGTGCGCGCGCCTTCGCCGCCGTAGTCGAAGCCGATCGACGGGCCTTCCCAGAACACGCGGCGGTCACCCGCATTCTTGGTGTAAAGCTTGCCGTCGCCGTAGCGCAGGCCGACGACAAAGGCGCCGCTTCCTTCCTGACCGAGAACATAACCATTGGGTTGGCCCCAGCGGCTGAAGGCTGCTTCCACGACCTGGGCAAGACCGCGCGATACCGTTCCGAAAAACTTGTGGCCTTCGCCAACGATCTCCCCGGGCGTGAACGTGCCGCTTTGCCGTTGAGCCGGTGGCGGCTGGTTTTGCGCAGCGGCGTGTTCGGGAGCAAGGGTGACAAGGCAAAGCGCCAGGCTGGCAAGGCGCAAAATCGCGCGCATCAAATGCTCCTTGGATGCTGGGGCCCCAAGGCCCTGTTTAACCGGATGCTCATTTTGACCGCGGTAACAATGTGGCCGCGAAAGGTTGTTCCCGAATCACCCAACGGTCACTGAGAACTATGACTGCAGCGCGGCAGCAACGGAAGCGGCCATTCTTGATGGGCCTGGCGCTCTTTATCGCCCTGGAAGTGGGTATTTTTGCACCCCGGGCGATAAACGCGGCGACCGACAGCCAGTTGACGGTCAATCCCGAAACCGGCCTCGCTATCAGCGGTTTCGATCCGGTGTTCTATTTCACGGATGGCAAGGCGATATTCGGGCGGCCGGAATTTGAACTAAACAAGGACGGGGCGGTCTGGCGGTTCAGTAATGAGGGCAACCGCGGGGCCTTTGAGCAGCATCCCGAAGTCTATGCGCCGCAGTTCGGCGGCTACTATCCTGGTGGCGATCGGTCGTGATCGCTCGGTCCGCGGCCACCCGCTGTTCTGGGTCGTCGTTGGTCAACGACTTTATTTTTTCTATAGCGAGCAGACACGTCTCGCTTTCCTCGCCGATCCCGGCCGGATCATCGCTACCGCGGAGCGCAAATGGCCGGATGTCTCGCGCGCTCTCGGTGAATGACTGTCAGGCTAGGGTTTTGACTGCTGCCGCCTTGCCAGGATCGCCCCAGGCGACAAAGGCCGGCACACGAAAATTCTCGGCGGCCCGCCCGTAGGTCAAAGGGATGCCAAGCGGGGCTGTCACAAGTCCACCAGCGGCGACAACCAGTGCATGACCGGCCGCCACATCCCACTCGCAGGTCGTGGCGAGGCGCGGGTAGATGTCGGCAGTCCCTTCCGCGATGTGACAGAATTTGATGGCCGAGCCGCAGGGCACGCGCGTAGTCGGGCCGAGC
>JBEVFG010000006.1:0-4880 GCA_040512415.1 Pseudolabrys sp.
GGATACCGTCGACAATGAGACCCGCTGTCAGCAGGGGCTCCGACAACGCGGTACCGACGATGCCTGGAGCGCGTGCGCTGAATGGCGGCATCGCATTGAACAAATGCGTGACGCCGGTTGCGCCCTCCGCGACGGCCTGCACGACAACGGCAGCGGATGCCTCGCTGTGCCCGATCGAGATCCGCACGCCAGCAGAGGCGAGCATCATTACAAAACCCGCAGGAACGCATTCGGGCGCCAGCGTCACCAGCGAGCGACCGGCTCCGGCAAGCTCGCACAATTGCTCCAGGTCGCCCACTCGCGGCTGCACAATCCGGTCGGGACGGTGCACCCCCGGGCGCTGCGGGCTGATGAACGGGCCTTCGAGATGCAGACCAAGAACGCCGTCGTGGCCGGCCACCGAACGCGCGGCCGCTATGGCGCTGCGCATGTGTTCGCGCGTGTCGGTGATCAAAGTCGGCAGGCACGCCGTGGTGCCGTAACGGCGGTGCGCCCGGGCAATCGCACGCATGCCATCGGGCGTCAGTTGATCGTTGAGCAGAACGCCGCCGCCGCCGTTCACCTGCAGGTCTACGAAGCCGGCAGTCACGAAAACGCCTGCAGGAACACGCGATTGCGGCCAATCGGACGGAATCTCACCCGGCGAAGCGAGACCGGCGATGCGGCCGTCCTGGACCATCACGGCGGCGCTGCGATGCCAGCCGCGGCCGTCAAAAACACGATCCGCGATGATAGCGTGCCCTTCGGCGTTTGGCCTGTCTTGACTCATATTTGCCCGCGTTGGATTGGATCGTTCGTGCAGCTAATCCAATCTAGATTAACGGATGCCGAATACACAGGGCATCGCAAGGCTCGGCCATGACCATGTCGCCCGTAGTATAAGAGGCTGAGCCTGCGGTAATGCGTCGATCGTGGCGCGCCCATTCGCACCCGAGAGAGAAGCAGCATGGACCGGCTGGTCATTCGCGGCGGCAGACGCATTGAAGGCTCGGTGCAGGTCCGTGGCGCGAAGAACGCGGCCCTGCCGCAGATTGCGGCCGCGCTGCTGAGTTCCGAGCGGCTGGAGCTGGCGAACGTTCCCGACGTGACCGATGTCGACACCATGCTCGCCTTGTTGCGCGAGTTTGGCGTGACTGCAACACGCGATTCCGGCCGGATGCTCGTGCTCGACGCCCGCACAGCCCGCAACGCGCAGGCGCCCTACGACATGGTGCGCCGGATGCGCGCCAGCATCCTCGTGCTGGCGCCCTTGCTCGCCCGCTTTGGCACGGCGCGCGTGTCGATGCCGGGAGGCTGCGCGATCGGTGCGCGTCCAATCGATCTGCATTTGAAGTCGCTCGAGGCACTCGGCGCCGAGGTTAACATCGAGGCCGGTTACATCCATGCGCACGCCAATAGCGGCAGGTTGCGCGGCGGGCGCATCGTGCTGTCATCGCCTTCGGTCGGCGCCAGCGAGACGGCAATCATGGCGGCCAGCATCGCAAAAGGCGAAACGGAAATCCTTAACGCGGCGCGCGATCCCGAAGTGTGCGACCTCGCCCTCTGCCTCATGGCGATGGGTGCGCGGATCGAGGGCGTGGGCACTCACCGGATACTGATCCAGGGCGTGGATGCACTTCGCCAGGCCCGCCACGAGCTCATTACCGACCGCATCGAGGCCGGGACCTATGCTATCGCGGCTGCGATCACCGGCGGCCACCTAGAGATCTTCGGCGCACATCTCGAGCATCTCGGCTCCGTGGGTGCGGCACTCGAAAGCGCCGGAGCGCAGATCTGGCCAACCGATCGTGGCTTGATGGTGGTGCGCTCCGGCCCCTTGCAGGCCATCGACGTCACGACCGAGCCTTACCCCGGGTTTCCCACCGATCTGCAGGCGCAGTTTATGGCGCTGATGACCGTCGCATCGGGCGCGTCGGTCATCCGCGAGACCGTGTACGAAAGCCGCTTCATGCACGTGCCGGAGCTCGGACGGCTCGGCGCCAACATCTCGCTGCAAGGCTCGACGGCGCTGGTGCGCGGCGTCGACGGCCTGCACGGCGCCGAAGTCATGGCGACCGACCTCCGCGCATCGGTGTGCCTGGTGCTCGCCGCGCTGGTCGCCAAAGGCGAAACGACCGTCCATCGCATCTATCATCTTGATCGCGGCTACGAGTCGCTCGACCGCAAGCTCACGCAGTGCGGCGCCGATATCCGGCGGGTGACGGAATGACGGCGGCGGCCAAATCCGCTCTGCTCTTCGTCGGTGTCGACGGCGGCGGCACCGGCTGCCGGGCGCGGATCGAAGACGCGGAAAGGTCCTTGCTCGGGAGCGGCATTGCCGGCCCTGCGGCGCTGCGGGTCGGAGTGGACCGCGCTTTTGCCGAGGTTGAAAAAGCCTGTTGCGCCGCGGCCGAGGATGCCGGCCTTGGCGCCGGCGCGCTTTCCTCCATGCACGCCGCGGTCGGGCTTGCCGGTGTCGGCCGCAAGGGCCTGCTCGAGCAACTCGAGCGGCACCCGCATCCATTCCGCTCGGTTACCTATATTCACGACGCGACCATCGCCTGCATCGGCGCGCACGGCGGACGCGACGGCGGCATCGTCATCGTCGGAACGGGAAGCGTCGGCTTTGCCGTTGTTGGAGGACGCGAGTTCAGGATCGGCGGCTATGGTTTTCCCATTTCCGACGAAGGCAGCGGCGCCGACCTCGGGCTGCACGCGATCCGCATGGCGCTGCGCGCCTATGACGAGCGCGCCGTCGGCACCAGCCTTACGCGTGACGTAATGCAACGCTTCCGAGACGACCCGTTCGAAGCCGTTGCGTGGATGGATAAAGCGACTGCGACCGACTATGCGACCTTCGCACCACTGGTGATGCGTCATGCCGATGCCGGCGACCCGGTCGCGCGGCGGATCGTGCGGGACGCAGCCGAGCAGATTGACGACCTGGTGCGCCGGCTCTCGGAGCACGGCGCGGCCCGCATTGCGCTGCTCGGCGGTCTCGCATCGTCGATGCAGCCCTGGCTGGCGCCGGATGTGCAACGCCGGCTGGTCCCGGTCGAGGGCGACGCGGTAGACGGCGCCTTGCATCTCGCCCGGCGCGCGGCCAATAAGAAATCATGAAGGGGTAATGATGCGTACCGAGCAAATCGACCCCCGCTACGCCGACCTCGATTCCTGGTCCGCGGCCGAGATGATTGCGGCCATGTATGAAGGCCAGCTCGCGGCGGCCGGCGCCGTTCGCGGCGCGCTTGGCCTAATCACCACAGCTGTCGAGGACGCGGTGCCAGCGCTCAGGCGCGGCGGACGCATCGTCTATGTCGGTGCCGGCACGTCGGCGCGTATCGGGGTGCAGGACGGAAGCGAACTGCCGCCAACCTATGACTGGCCGGCTGACCGGGTCGTCTTTGTTATTGCCGGCGGTCTTGACGCACTCGTTCGCAGCATCGAAGGGGCCGAGGACAACGAGGCCGCAGGCACGGAGGCCATCACCACCGCAAAGATCGGTGCCGACGATGTCGTCATCGGTGTCGCGGCGAGCGGCACGACTCCCTTCACGATCGCCGCCTTGCGTGCGGCCCATGCCGCGGGCGCGGTGACGATCGCCATTTCCAACAATTCGGATGCACCGATTTTCGCGGCGGCGCGCCACCAGATCCTGGTTGAAACCGGAAGCGAGGCGGTTGCCGGGTCCACGCGGATGAACGCAGGCACTGCGCAGAAGATCGTGCTCAACCTCTTTTCTACCGCCGTGATGGTGAAGATGGGTCGGGTCTATCGCGGCTTGATGGTGGACATGAGGGCGCGGAATGCCAAGTTGCGCCGCCGCGCGGTCGCCATCGTCAGGCAAATCGTGGGCTGCGCGGAAGGTGACGCGACACGCCATCTCGAGCAGGCTAACGGCGACCTTAAGACAGCCATCCTGCTGGGCTTCGGGCTGAGCCGCGGCGCGGCCGCGGAGTTGCTCAAACGACACGGCGGCAACCTGCGCGCCGCGATCGACGAGTTCAAACGTGGCAACCGCTGAACCATCAGCAGCAAGCGCAATGGCGCTCGAGACTGCGGAAATCCCGACGGCGGCCGGCCGGCTGCTGGCGCGCGCCGACCTTTTCGCGAGCATTGCCGAAAGAATCGAGCGGGCAAAGCCGCGCATCATGGTGTTCTGCGGCCGCGGCAGTTCAGGTCATGTCGGCGTTTACCTGCGCTACCTTTTCGAGGTGCGGCTCGGCATGCTCGCATCCGCCGCCGCCCCCTCGGTTGTTACGGCCTACCGGCGGCCGCCGGATTTTCGCGATGCGTTGTTTGTCGTGGTGTCTCAATCCGGGCGCAGTCCTGATGTCATCGACGCAACGCAAATGGCACGTAAATTCGGCGCGCTCACACTAGCGATCGTCAATGACGAAAACTCGCCCGCGGCCGCTGCGTCCGAGTTGGTGCTGCCGATCGGCGCAGGCGCCGAGCGTTCTGTCGCCGCCACCAAGACCGTGGCGCTGTCGATGATCGCCGGCGCGCAGCTGGTGGCGGCGCTTGCGCGCGACGACGACCTGAGCGGGGGTTTGCGAAACCTGCCGCGACGATTGTCGGGTGCGCTCGCCTGCGACTGGTCGCCTTGGGCCGAGCGTGCCGCCGGTGCCGCAGCCGCCTTTGTCGTCGGGCGCGGCTACGGCCTCGGCTGCGTCCGCGAGATCGCACTCAAGGTGTCGGAAATCCTGCGCGTCCCGGCGCTCGGCTACAGTGCGGCCGAGCTGCGCCACGGGCCGCGCGCATCGGTGACGCCCGCAACGCCGGTGCTGGTGCTACGGCAGAACGATCCGGCCGCCATTGCCATCGACGATCTCGTGCGCGACCTCGGCGAGGCGCGCGAGACCGTGTTTGCCGCCGGTGGCGCGGCGGGATCATTGCCC
>JBEVFG010000007.1:0-6471 GCA_040512415.1 Pseudolabrys sp.
TTTTTCGTGGCAGAGTATAAATCGAACGTTCCGAGGTCCGACCACAGCCGCATAATGCTGAATCGGTCGAAAAGCGGCACTTCTTGCTGCAATGCAACCCAGCGCATGTCTTCGGAATAAGTGCTCAAGGCGATCATCGACTCGGTTCGCGGGCTGTATTGCGCATTTACCAGAACCACGTCCGCGCCTGCCCTACGAGCTATGTTTATACCTTGGTCGAGTGCCTGGCTGAATTGATCTGGGTCAACCGCGCGCATCGCGTCGGTTGTGCCCGTCTGCCAGACCAGCAGTGCGGGTTTGGTGGCACTGAGGTCGGCCGGCAGCACCTTAACCATCTCCGCAGCAGTGCGTGAGGCCTTGATGTCAGTCGCTACCTTGACTTCGACGCCAGGCAACTGATCGCTGAGCGCTTGCTGCAAACGCGCAGGATATGCGTTCTTTTCTCCGTTTGCGCCGGGCAACTGCGACGAGCCGGCACCGACAACAAGAATATTGAGTTTTTTCTCCGCGAGCGCGCGCCTGACTTTCGGGAGCGGATAGCTGGTTTCGACGAGATGCGCGGCAACGCCGCACTCCGCGGGAAGCTCGGCCCATGCCGGCCCCGCCAGCACCAGTAGTGCCAGCAAAAGCACACGCCACCTCATGCGTCGCCCCCCGCTAGTCCCGGCCTTGCGGCAGGCGGGCGCGGTCCCCCGCCTTGTCGTTCCGCTTGCTTATACCACGAAAGCATCGCCGCAATCGCCACCATGATGGCAATCCCGGCGACACTGACGGCGATATGCATGAACAACCGATTGGAAACCTCGGTAAACATGAAATGGCCTGCAAAAGAGAGGAACACGCCGAGACAGAAGGTCTCCAGGGAATGTTGGCCGCAGACGATCGCCGGCCAGAAGATACGTGACTTCAAGGCCGGCCAGTCACTCGGCACGACGGCGACCGTGATAACCGCCAGTGACAGAAAGTGAAGGATGCGCAACACATCGAGATTGGTCTTGTCGATCGGATAAATCGCGTCACCGACGAATTTCGGCACATAAACGGCGAGCCGCGGAAAATACCAGGTCATCGCGATGCAGAATGCAAACACGAGGTAGGTGATCGCAAGACCGATCACGACCGGCGAATTGATCCAGCGCGCCAAGTTGTGCGCTCCGCCAAGCGCGCACCAGGCGCCGAAAACGAACAGCAGTTGCCAGGCGAACGGATTGAAGACCCATGTCCCGCTTGGCCATGCGGGAAGGTTCCACTCGAAGAACCACATCAGGACGTAAAGGACTGCCGACGATATCAACGCGATTGACGGCGTGCGCAGCAGCAACCAAAGCATCGGCGGGAACCAGGCGAGCAGCAGGATGTAGAGCGGCAGAATATCCATGTTCACCGGCTTGAACTTGAGAAGCAGCGCCTGAAAAATAGTGACATCGGGATTTTTCAGGAAATCCAGGACGCCCATTTCCTCGGTATAGAGCGGATTGTCGAAACTGCTCGCGACATAGGCGATCTCGGCGAGGTAGATCGCCAACAGGAACACGTGTGCAATGTAGACCTGCCAGGCGCGCTTGAGCACGCGCGCGGAGGCAATAATAAAGCCGTGTTGCCGCATCGCCCGGCCATAGACGAATGCCGCCGTGTAGCCTGAGATGAAGACGAAAATCTCTGTCGCGTCGCTGAAGCCGTAATTGCGGATTGTGACCCAACTCACCGCGTTGGACGGAATGTGGTCAAGAAAGATCAGCCAAAGCGCGATCCCGCGGAACAAATCAAGCCGTAAATCGCGTTCCGTCAAAACCGGGGCCATGTGCGACTTTTCTTTTGAGTGCTCTTTCGGCAATAATCGCGGACATCAAGCGAATGGCAAGCCCCGACTGAGTAAATTGTACGGCATGGCGATGTATCGCGCGGTAACCCGCAAGATCGAAGTCACGGTCACGCCCCGATTCGTCTCGGAGCGGTCGTCGCCAAACAACGGGTATTTCTTCTGGGCCTACACCATCAATATCACGAACCTTGGCGCGGAGACCGTGCAGCTAAAGACCCGGCACTGGCGCATCACCGATGCGCAGGGCCGGCTGCAGGAAGTCAATGGGCCAGGCGTGGTGGGCGAAGAGCCGGTGCTCAAGCCGACGGAATCGTTCGAGTACACCAGCGGCGTTCCATTGCCGACGCCGTCAGGCTTCATGGCGGGAAGCTACGGCATGGTGACCCAGGCGGGCGAGCATTTCGACATCGAGATCCCCGCCTTCTCGCTCGATTCATCTCACGCCGAGCGGACCATCAACTAGACTTTGCCCCGACATCGGCCGGGGCAAATTCATAGTTGGCGCTGCAAAATTCGCAGGTGACCGAAATCTTGCCGTTCTCGACCATGTGGTCGCGGTCGTCCTGCGAAAAGCTCTTCAGCATGGCCTCGACGTTTGCGCGTGAGCATGAGCATTCCGCGCGCAACGGACTGGCGCGGAAGACGCGAACGCCCGGCTCATGGAAAAGCCGGTAGACCAGCCGCTCGCTCGACAGCGAGGGATCGATCAGTTCGACATCCTCGACGGTCGAAATCAGCGCCTGGCCTTCCACCCAGGCGTCGTCTTCCTCAATGGCATGCGGCGCGGTGCCCTCGGGCGCATCGCCGGGATCAAGATCGGCGACACGCGCGCGTTCCGGCGCCTTCGGCAGGAATTGCAGCATCATGCCGCCGGCGCGCCAACGGTGGCGCGTTCCGCCCGCTTCGGCGCGCAGTTCTTCGGCGACCGCGAGGCGCACGCGCGTCGGAATCTGTTCCGAGCGCAGGAAATACTCGTGGGCGACGTCCTCCAGCGAGCTGCCGTCGAGCGCGACGAGACCCTGATAGCGGCTCATGTCGGGGCCCTGATCGATCGTCATCGCAAGATGACCCTTGCCGAGCAATGCGCCTCCGCCCGCGTCGCCAGTTGCGATCGCCGCCGCCACCCGACTTTTGTCAAAATGCGCGCAGGCGCGCACCTTGTCGGGCGCGATGAAGTCCACGACCAGCATCCGAACCGGACCGTCACCCTGCGTCTGCAGGATGAACCGGCCGTCGATTTTCACCGCCGAGCCCAACATGACCGTCAATACGATGGCCTCTCCGAGGAGCTTTGCCACCGGCTGCGGATAGGCATGGCGCGCGAGGATTTCGTCCACGGCCGGCCCGAGCCGGACCACCCGGCCGCGTAGGTCGAGCTTGGCAATTTCGAACGGCATGACAGTGTCGTCGGCGGTGATCGCAGACGGAGCACGGGACGGGATAGCGATTTGAGGATCAGTCATGAGCCCTATGTAGCGTTCAGCGCCAGTAATGCGAGGCGTTCCCCGAGCGGGCCCGCTATGCGCGAGACGTCTCAGGCTTCGGCGTGCAGACACCAGGCCAGGAGGCCCTTCTGGGCATGCAGCCGGTTCTCGGCTTCATCAAACACAACCGACTGCGGACCATCGATGACTTCATCGGTCACCTCCTCGCCGCGATGCGCCGGCAGGCAGTGCATGAACAGCGCATCCGGCTTGGCCTTGGCCATCAAGCGGCCATTGACCTGGTAGCGCTTGAGGATGTTGTGTCGAAGCTTGCCGTCGCGATCGCCCATGGACACCCAGGTGTCGGTGACCACGCAATCGGCATCCTTGACCGCGGCATCCGGATCGTCGCCGATCATGATGGCGGCGCCTGACGATTTTACCCAGTCCATCAGCCATTTTTTCGGCCGCAGCTCTGCCGGTGTCGCCACCCGCAACTGGAAATCGAAGCGCTCGGCGGCGTGCATCCAGCTCGCCAGTACGTTGTTGGCGTCGCCGCTCCAGGCAACCGTGCGGCCGCGGATCGGGCCGCGTTTTTCCTCATAAGTCATGACGTCGGCAAGCACCTGGCACGGATGCGATCGCCGCGTCAGCCCGTTGATCACCGCAATCGTTGCATGCCGGGCAAGCTCATGCACCGCCTCGTGATCAAGAATACGGATCATGATGGCATCGACATACCGCGACAGAACCCGCGCCGTGTCGGCAAGCGTTTCACCGCGCCCCAGCTGCATTTCCTGAGCCGTGAGAAGAATAGCTTCGCCGCCCAGCTGGCGCATGGCGACATCAAAGGAGACGCGCGTGCGGGTTGACGGCTTGTCGAACACCATGGCGAGCGTCTTGCCGGCAAGTGGCGACGCAATCTGACCCTTGGCGCGCGCAGCCTTCATGACCCGGCTGCTGTCGATCAGGCCAGCCAGAACCGGCTTCGGAATATCGGTGAGGTCGAGGAAATGCCGGACGCCGTTCGCCGTCATGACGCCACCTTCGTCGTCCGTGCATGCGTCTGCGCCAGCCGCGCGCAGGCACGATCGATCCTGGCGATAGCCTCTGAAATTTCTTCCTCACCTATGATCAACGGCGGCAGAAGACGCACGACGTTATCGCCGGCGCCGACGGTCAACATCTTTTCCGCGCGCAGCTCGTCGACCATTTCGGACGCCTGCGGGATCATGCGCAGGCCGATCAGAAGACCTTCACCGCGCACCTCCGCGATCACCGACGCATAGCGGTCTTTAAGCTCGGCGAGGCGCTGCTTGAGCAACAACGCATTCTTTCGCACGCGTTCGAGAAATTCGGGATCGGTCATGATGTCGAGCACGGCGTTCCCAACCGCCATCGCGAGTGGGTTGCCGCCGAAGGTGGTGCCGTGCGTTCCGACGCTCATCCCCTTCGAGGCTTCCGTGGTCGCAAGGCATGCGCCGATCGGGAAGCCGCCGCCAAGCGCCTTCGCAATCGTCATGATGTCGGGCTTAACGCCGCTGCGCTCGTAGGCGAACATTTCGCCTGAGCGGACAAAGCCGGTCTGTATTTCGTCAAACACCAAAAGCAATCCATGCTGCTCGCAAAGCTTACGCAGCGCGCGCAGGAATGTCGGCGAGGCGACCCGCACGCCGCCTTCGCCCTGAATGGGTTCGATAAGAATCGCCGCCGTCGCCGGCCCGATCGCGCGCTTGACCGCTTCAAGGTCGCCGAACGGCACCTGGTCGAAGCCGTCGACCGGCGGTCCGAAGCCTTCCAGATATTTCTTGTTACCGGTTGCGGCGATCGCGGCCAAAGTGCGCCCATGGAAGGCGCCTTCAAATGTGATGATGCGATACCGCTCCGGCTTGCCGGAGGCCGACTGATATTTGCGCACCATCTTGATCGCGCACTCGATCGCCTCGGCGCCGGAATTCTGGAAGAACACGGTGTCGGCGAAGCTGATTGCGCACAGCCTGTCGGCGAGCCTTTCGCCCTCCGGGATGCGGTAAAGATTGGAGACGTGCCAGACCTTGTGAGCCTGCTTGGTGAGCGCGTCGGCCAGGTGCGGATGCGCATGGCCCAGCGCATTGACGGCAACCCCGGAGGTGAAATCCAGATACCGATCGCCTTCGGCCGTGAACAGCCATGCGCCCTCGCCTCGCTCAAATGCGAGGTCGACGCGCGCATATGTCGGCAATAGATGCGAGCTCAAAGCAGTTTCTTTCGTCGAACGTATCGGTTTGCGCGTGGTCTTGTTCAAACCGTATCCGCTTTTCAGCACCACGCGCGCGCCGAAAAGAAATGTGCCGCCTCGCCGGGCGGCACTTTTTTTATTCTATTGCCCGACTTTGCGCTGTCAACACAACGGCCTGACCCGCTGAATCCCTGACTCAATTGCGCCGCAACCGGGAAAAACTGTTGGTAGCTGGACGGAGAACACTGTGAGCGCTTGCACGGGAGTCACTGCCTATTGTAGCCTCTTGGTCAGCTAGTACGACATCTCGTGCTACGGGGCTTCTGTTCATTCCTGACGCGTACGCGTTTGGCGCTCGATGGTGCGCCAGACGACGAGGTCGGATTCCATCCAACGCCTTGAGGCCTAAGGAGAAAACCCAATGAGCTGGACGGACGAGCGGGTCGAACTCCTCAAGAAGTTATGGGCGGACGGCCTGTCCGCCAGCCAGATCGCGGCTGAACTCGGCGGCATCACCCGCAATGCCGTCATCGGCAAGGTCCATCGACTTGGTCTTTCCGGCCGGGCCAAAAGCCCCTCGTCGAACGCCCCGCGCCCGCGCAAGCCGCGCTCCTCAGGTCACATGATGCGGGTCCCGCGCGCTTCAATGCGCGGCAACACGGCGCTCGCTTATGACTACGAGGTCGAGCCGGAGCCGGAACTGATCGAAATTCCGATCGAGCAGCGCAAGACTTTGCTCCAGCTGAACGAGAAAACCTGCCACTGGCCGGTCGGCGACCCGGGCAGCTCGGAGTTCTTTTTCTGCGGCGGCGATACCGTGAACGATCTGCCTTACTGCTCGTATCACTGCCGCGTCGCCTATCAGCCGCTCACAGACCGCCGTCGCGACAAACGGTCGTTCCGGAATTGAGATCAGTCGAGCTTGGCCGTCCGGCCATCAGCTCATGCGGCCGAAGCGATCGTCGAGCGCGTAACCGGCGCCGCGGACGGTGCGGATCGGATCCGCT
>JBEVFG010000008.1:0-3355 GCA_040512415.1 Pseudolabrys sp.
AGTTGAATTTCAGACCGGCTTCCTTGGCGATCTTGAGGTTGAGCGCGATCTCGCGGCGGATCATCGCATCCATCTCGCCCGGCGTCAGCGGTGCCGGCTCGACACCCTGCACCTTGAGCTTTTGTTGCACGTCCGGAAGTGTCAGCACCGTTGTGGTCTCCGTATAGAGACGCTCGACAATCGGCCGCGGCGTCTGTGCGGGGACCAGCATGCCGTTCCAGTAGTTGAAGTCGGAATCCTTGTAGCCGGCCTCCAGCGTGGTCGGCACATCCGGCAGCGAGGGCGAGCGCTTGGCCGAGCTGACGGCGAGGGGCACCAGCTGCTTGTTCTGGATGAAGGGTAGGCCGGACGAAATACCGATGAAGATGTAGTCGACGCGACCCGTCATCACTTCGGTGAGCGCTTCCGGGCCGCCGCGGAACGGCACGTGCGTGACCTTGAGCCCGGCGCTGACGTTGAACCGCTCTGCGGCCCAATGGGTGGCGCTGCCGACGCCGGCCGAGGCAAAGCTGAGGCTGCCGCTCTTTGCCTTCGCCACCAGCTCCTGCACGGTCTTGATGTCCTTTGACGGCGCAACCAGCAGCACGTTCGGCACGTTGCCGAAGCTTGCCACCGCGGAGAAATCATTGGCCGCGTCATAGGGCAGGTTCGGATAAGCGGCAGGTGCGCCGGAATGCGCCGCCGCGTTGATCAGGATGGTGTAACCATCGGGGTCCGCCTTCGCGACCGCTGCCGAGCCAAGGCTGCCGCCCGCGCCGCCACGGTTTTCGACCACGATGGTCTGGCCGAGCTGCTTCGATAGTGGGTCGAGCACGATGCGCCCGAGAATGTCGATGGTGCTGCCGGCCGAGAACGGCACGATGGCACGGATCGGCCGCGCCGCCGGCCATGCTGCTTGCGCCAAGGCCGGCCTGGCGAGCATCGGTGCCGCCAATGCGCCAGCGGAAAGCTGCAGGAATTTGCGGCGGTCGTGCGTGATCATGTTGTTCCCCCGATTATTGTGCGCTCTTCATTATCGTCCGGCCGCGGGCGCCCGTGCAACAAGGCTGTTGCGCTCGTCATTCGGCCCTGCCTAGGCTCGCACGGCCATAACGGAGAAGACCAATGCCTGACTTCAAGTGGGATCACGTTCACCTACGCACGCCGGATCCGGAGGCCACGGCCCAGTGGTTTGAGCGGATGTTCGGCGCGGAAATCATCCGCTCGACGCAGCAAGGAAAGCCGCGCGTGGACATCAGGCTCGGCGGCGCCATGATCTTCACGGCTGAGGTCAACGCCGGTGACGGCGTCAATCCGGCGCCGGTCACGCCGTATCAGGGTCTCGACCATTTCGGCCTTGCCGTTTCGGGCATCGATACAATCGCGGCCGATCTCAGGAAGAAGGGTGTCGAGTTCACCAAGGAGCCGCATTCGCCCCGGCCCGGCATAAAGATCTGCTTTCTGCGCGGGCCGCAGGGCATCTCGATCGAACTGCTCGACCGTGATCCGAAATATTCCTGACGCGGCGCGTGGCCGCGCAACACCTCGGGGGACGACATGAAAATCATTGGACTTGGCGGCCTCATCGCCTTGATGCTCGTTGCGTCGCCGGCCGCCGCACAGCATAAGAGCCTGCGCGACCAGATCGTGGGAACCTGGAATTTCGTGGTTGCCGAAGTGGTCGCGCCCGACGGCAAAAAGTCATTCCCCTTCGGCGAGACGCCGAACGGCATCCTGATCTTCACCGCCGGCGGGCAATTTGCGCAGATTCACGTCGCCAGCGACGTCCCGAAGATCGCCAGCAATAACCGCCTGACCGGCACGCCTGAGGAATACTCGGCAATCATGCGACGGAGCATCTCGCTGTTCGGCACTTACAGCGTGGACGAGGAAAAGAAGACGGTGACCTACAATATCGTGTCGAGCAGCTATCCGAACTTTGCCGGTGAGGCGCAGGTACGCACGATCGACAAGCTGACTGCCGACGAGTTCGTCAACACCAATCCGAACGTGGCGGGTGGCAGGGGCCGGGCCAGCAATTTCTATAAACGGGCCATGTAAGGCGTCTCGGTAGCAGCGGAACAAAGCGTCGCGGGAAAAACGGAAGAATGGGTTGCCCTTCGCCTGCCGCCTCGCCTAAATGGCGTGGGGGCGCCGCGGCAGAGGGGAACATTGCGAATGCGTGCGTTTGGACTGGCGGTGGTTGCCGTGACGATCTTCGGGGCAACCGCAGTGGCCGCTGATGGGCGGTTTGAACGCAGCCTGAAGATGCTGGCTCCGGAGGAGCGGCTCGAACAACTCTGCGACTATACCGCGATGACGCGCATCCGCACCGAACAGAAGCAATATCGCCCGGACCGCGCTGTGGCCAATGCGACGGCCGAGCCGAAAGCCTCCGGCGATACGCTCGAAGTGAGTGGCGGCGCGTTCCGCAGCCGCAAGAAATGGTACGCGCTGTCCTATCGCTGCACGTCGACGCCCGACCGCATGAGCGTAGTGGCATTCCATTTCACGATCGGCGCCGAAATCCCCGAGGCGAAGTGGTCAACCTACGGCCTGTGGGACTGACCGCTCTAGTGATGCTGCACAACCACCTTGGTCCCGAGCGGCACGCGATCGTAGAGATCCGCCACGTCATCATTGACCAGCCGGAAGCACCCTGATGACACCGCCTGGCCGATGGTTTGCGGCGCGTTGGTGCCGTGGATGCGATAGACGGTTGCGCCGAGATTCATCGCGCGTGCGCCTAACGGATTGCCCGGGCCGCCGGCCATCCAGCGTGGAAGATACGGCTGCCGCTGGATCATTTCCGGCGGCGGCACCCAGTCCGGCCATTCACGCTTGAGCGTGATCTTCTGGATGCCACCCCACTGGAATCCGTCGCGGCCAACTCCGATTCCATAACGCAGCGCAGTGCCATTTCCGATGATCAGATAAAGGTAGCGATCGGAGGTGTTGACGATGATCGTGCCGGCCGGCTGTTCGGTGCGGTAGAGCACCGACTTGCGGCGAAACTCCGGAGACAGTTCGGCTATGCGTCCACTGTCATCGACGCCCGGGTCGACGTCTTGCATCGTTGGAGCGGACGAAGGCATAAGAGTCTGCGAATAGGCTGGCATAGCCGGAGCCAGCAATATCGCGAGCGCGAGAACACGCAGTTGAAGCATTTCAATTCCCCCGAATATTGCGCGCGCGGCGCGTCAGGTCCTGTCCTTGATTTGTGTCTGTGGGCGATCGGAGCCACGTGCGGTTTCTGTATGCCAGCGGCCCTTTTCGTCTTCGTACTCGATGGTCTCCGTGTGGCCCGGAACGGTCTGCTCCGCAGCGGCCCGCTGCGCCGCGGCGAGCGCTGCCGCGTGCGACGGATAGGGCTCCG
>JBEVFG010000009.1:0-10466 GCA_040512415.1 Pseudolabrys sp.
AAACAAGCTTCCAGCCTTTCCACCCCGTGAACAAAAGGATCAGCACTACGATGAGCGAAAGCGTAAGTCCGCGTGGAACGACGACAGCTTCGCCCGAGGGCGTAACGCCCATACCAGTTGTAAAGCGAAATCAGAACGGCGAGCACATTGCCGCCCGCATGCCACCAAGCATCCTGAAGCTTTCGGATTCGTGGCTCGCTGAGCACATCGATCAAACCAACAACGGCCGCGAGTGCGGCCATCACGAGGCCCGCGCTTAGAAGCCAGAACGAAGCGGCGGACCAGAATGCCACGCCGGTCTGCCAGAAAACGAGATCAGTAACGAACGCGCCAACAAAGAATGCAATGGGAAACGGGACCAGCATCGGATGGAGGGGGTGACCGGCAATACTTGCTGTGCTGCGAGGATTGTCCATGTTCAGCCTCCGTTAAAAACCGGAAAACCTGCTCCTTGGCATCCGGGTTCCCTCGTTTGTAAGCCGGAAGCCGAGATTGAAGGATGCCCAGCGGCTGTTCGGGTTAAGCTGCTTGGCAGAGACCGCGAGCCCAATTGGTGCTAAAAACGGAAAGCCCCGGCGAAGCGGAGGCAACCATGAAAAGCTTTCTGTGCGTATCGCTGTTGATCCTACTGATGCCGAGCGCTTACGCCGCCGAATTGCCGGGCGACAGCGCCGACGGGAGCTTCTTGCATGACGCCAACTGCCTGGGATGCCACGATACTGGCATCTACACCCGCAAGGACCGACGCATTCGGTCTTTAGATGCGCTGAAAGGGCAGTTGGCCAGCTGCAGTCATATGGCAACCCTAGAATTTTCCGCGATTGAGATGCAGAACATCATCAAGTACCTGAACGATCAGTTTTACCAATTCCGGTAGGCGGCCTTGTGCAATTCCTTGCGCGGGGCTCAAGCTGGGCGTCGAGGTAGCCGCGCACATCTTCGGCCGAGAGGTTCATCATTGGGGCCACGCGTGACCCGAACATTGCCCCCCATGCCACTCTGAATCATGCCGGGGCCCCATGCCAACCTGGCCCATCATGCCAGCCATCATGGGGCAGCCCATCATCGGCTGGCCGGTCGGTTGGCCCGGCTGGCTGGAGCCCATCATCTGTTGACCCATCATGCCCTGTTCCATCATGCCCCCCATCATCTGATCCCCGCCCATAGACGGCTGTCCTGTCGGCTGACCCGTCTGGCCGTGGTGGGCACTGTGATCCGTTGTCGGCGGCGGCTGGCTTGGCTCTGGGCCAGCGCCAGCGAGCCCATGACCGCGAAAGTGATCAGCGACGTCGCAAAGTTTATGAATCTGCGCACCATGGTTCTCCTTCATCCTTGAATGTCAATGGTTCACGGCCGCGTAATCGGAGCCCCGACTGGACTTTCGGCGTTTCTCAGGGCTCGCTTGATGTTGTGTTGAGCTGCAGCCTTGTCGATGCGGCACGGCTCATAAGGTGCCTCGTCAAGCCTTCGGGGCAAGCGAGTTGTACACGAGACCGAAAATGACCGCTGCGATCCAGGCGAACACTACGTTCCAAATGACGCCTTCGATCAACTGCCCCGCTGACCCCATCGGTCTCGTCGAATACAAACTGAGCCAGTTATGCGTAAGCTCCGCGCTAGGGAACAGCAGTGCCGCTAGGAAGCAAAAGACAAATAGAACAACGAATGTCGCGGTAAGCCCCCAGCCCAACGGCACGATATGAACTGGCCCTTTCCATGCGGTCTCAGCTATTGCCATAGTGGTTCTCCTTGGTGCAGATGCGTCGCTCGCAGCCAGCAGGAGATTTCGGTGCTTCGACGCACCTCTGCGAGGATTCTAACACTCTTCCGGACCAACGTTGCTCCAAAGCAGCGCGGATGGCAGCCTGCGATTTCTCGCAGGAGGAGAAGCTCTGAGGTGGGCGAGCCGAGCGAACGGTTGAACAGCGACTTTTACCCATTATCCTTGCACAGGCGATGCTTGCGGCCAACCGCGCATGCCCCTAGGCTGGGGTTAGTGGCAAGACGAAGAGGGCTATGCTGAGAGCACTTACAACCGGCCTGCGCTTTAGGCTCGCGATTCTGCTCACGGCCTTTGCCGCCCTTTGCTTTGTGGCGCCGCCGGCCGTGCTCGCCTTCGGCCACGGCTCTGCCACGGCCGACTGCATGGCGCATGCCGACATGGTCGTCCACGGCAAGCTGGCGAGCGATCAGCATACTCAGCATCACGGCGACCATTCGGCCCCGAGCGGAAATCATCAGCCGTCGTGCTGCGGGTTGTTCTGCATGAGCGCGTTGGCCGCCGATTTCGGCGTTGTCGAACCTAAACCAACCCCCTCCACATCCCATCCCCGCCGCGAACCCACTCTGTTCAGTCGCGTAGCAGAGCGCCTCGACCGGCCGCCGATTTCCCTCCGCATCGTTTGAGCTGCTCGGACGGGATTGGTGTCCCGTCGGGTGATTCGTCAACGATAGACGAGGGATGAATCATGTTCTCTCAGCATTTGGGGGGTGCACTCGCCATCGCGAGTGCGCTTCTGCTCTCTGCCTGCAAGAGCCTATCGCCCGACGGGGGGATGACCACCGTCGTCGCGGTCGCCGGCGAAGGGCTTAACAAGAATGTCGTGAAGATCAGCTCCACGGGGGAAGCTGCGCTCGCGCGGAACGAAGTGTCGCGGTTGCTGCACGGGCCGCTCAGTGCCGATGGCGCCGTGCAGATCGCACTTCTAAACAATGCGGGGCTTCAAGCGGCCTATAACCGACTCGGCGTGGCCGAGGCGGTCGCGGTGCAGGCTAGCAGGCCACCGCTACCGAGCTTCTCCTACGACTGGGTCAAGACCTCGATCGAACTCGATGTCGAACGGCAGGTCATTGCCAGTATCCTCTCGCTTGCCACCTGGCCGGCGCGGTCAAAGCGCGCAGGTTTGCGCTTCGAGCAGGCGGAATTCAAGGCCGCCGAGGAGACCTTGCGGCTCGCAGCCGAAACGCGGCGCGCTTACATCCGCGCTGTCGCTGCCCGGCAAATCCTGGCGGCGCTCAACGCCGCCAAGGCGAGTGCGCAGTCCGCGGCGGAGTTGAGCCAGTCGCTGACGCAGACGGGCGCGGTGAACAAGCTCGATCATGCCAAGCGACAGGTGTTTGCCACGGAGTTTGCGGCTCAAGTCACCGCCGCTCGCCAGCAGGCGGACGCGACGGAGGAGCGTCTTACTCGTCTGTTGGGATTGTGGGGGACCGACCTCGCTGGGCTCTTGCCCGATCAGCTGCCGCCGCTTCCCACTCATGCGCGTAGTCTCGGCGCGGTCGAGCAGGAGGCGATGGACCGAAGAGTCGATCTTGCTGTGGCGCGACTGCAAACCGAGGCGCTGGCGCGCTCGTTCCGGCTCACGCGCAACACGCGGCTGATCAACGTTCTCGACGCATCGGGCATCTCCAAGACGCAAAAGGACAAAGGTGAGCCTGGCGCCGATGGCGGCGGCTACCACATTGCGTTCGAGGTGCCGTTCTACGATTTCGGCAGAGCAAAGGTGCGAGAGGCCGAGCAGCGTTATTTCGAGGCGCTGAATCTCTTGCGAGAAATGGCCATCAATGCGCGCTCGGAGGCACGCGAGGCCTTCGCCGCCTACAAGGCAACTTATGCAGTCGCAGCTCAGTTCGAGCGCGAGGTGCTGCCGCTCAGAGACACGATCTCGGCAGAGACCGAGCTGCAATTCAACGCCATGCAGGTCGATGCCTTCACGTTGCTAGAGGCTGCGCGAGCCAAGGCGCAAGCCAAGGTCGCGAGCATCGAAGCCAAGCGCAATTTCTGGCTGGCATCGACCGATCTCAGCATTGCCGTGCTCGGGGGCGGAGGTTTGAGTGGGGGATCTACAATGGTTGTTGCCGCAGAAACCAGTGGCACGGCCGGACACGAGTAGAAGGATCAGGACGATGCTGTCTCGACGTAACTTCCTCACCGGTTCCGCTTTGTTGGTCAGCGCCGCTGCCGTGAACGGTCGCGCGTCCGCTGCCATTCCCGAGGCGCAGAGCTATGGCTTACCCACAATGCAGCCTCCGCTCCCGCCAGCCTCCGGCCAAAACTACCAACCGGTGGTGACGCTGAACGGCTGGACTCTCCCCTGGCGCATGAATGGCGCTTGGAAGGAGTTTCATCTTGTCGCGGAGGAGGTCACGCGCGAGATCGCGCCGGGCATGACGGCAAAGCTGTGGGGTTATAATGGGCAGACGCCCGGCCCAACTATCGAGGCGGTCGAAGGCGACAAGGTTCGTATCTTCGTCACCAACAAGCTGCCAGAACACACGACGGTGCACTGGCACGGCATGATCTTGCCGAACGGCATGGATGGCGTCGGCGGCCTGACGCAACCGCATATCCCCGTGGGCAAGACGTTCGTCTACGAATTCCTGATGAAGGGAAGCGGCACCTTCATGTATCACCCGCATTCAGACGAGATGGTACAGATGGCGATGGGGATGATGGGCTCCTTCGTGGTGCATCCTAAGGATGCCGCATTCAGACCGGTCGATCGCGACTTCGCCTTCATCATGAGCTCTTACCGTTTCGATCCCGGCACCTCTCTCCCCAAGGTCGCTGAGATGACTGACTTCAATATTTGGACATTCAACGCGCGGGTGTTTCCGGGGATCGACGTGCTTCCGGTGCGACTCGGCGACCGCGTGCGCATCAGGATCGCGAACCTCACCATGACCGACCACCCGATTCATTTGCACGGCCATCACTTCGCGGTTAGTTGCACCGACGGCGGCTGGGTACCGGAGAGCGCGCAATGGCCGGAGGCCACCATCGACGTGCCGGTCGGATCGATCCGTGCCATCGAGTTCGTTGCCGATAATCCTGGAGATTGGGCGTTCCACTGCCACAAATCGCATCACACTATGAATGCGATGGGGCATCAGCTTGAGAATTTCATCGGTCTGCGGCAGCAAGCTCTGAACGAAGCTGTTAGTCGAGCAGCGCCGGGCGCGATGGCGATGGGAACGACGGGCATGGCAGACATGGGAGAGATGTCGATGCCTCTGCCGCCCAACACCTTGCCGATGATGACGGGGACCGGACAATTCGGTCCGATTGAGATGGGCGGAATGTTCACCGTGGTGAAGGTGCGCGAGGATTTGGTGCCGAACGATTATAAGGACCCAGGTCCCTACAAATTTCCGCAAGGCACCGTGGCTTACGCGGTCGATGCTGGAGCCGCCGGAGAGGCGATGCGCCAGCCCGATGTACCAGAAACCCGCGGCATGGAATTGCCGATGCAGCAGGGGGATCACCCCGACCATCATTAGCCGCGGGCGCCACTCGAATACACCTGGAGGAATGCCATGCTCAAGTTGCTTGTTGCCCTCACTCTCGTAGCTGGGGCGAGCGTTCCGCTTGTGTCAGCCAGTGCCCATGAGGGGCAGAAGATGGAATTCACGCACGCCCACAGCCGACATGCCGTTCTTGATCATGCCTTTCACAGGCAGAGTAAGCGTCTCTCCGTTCCGGCTCACGCCGCATTCAGGTATCGTAAGGGAGGTCGCTGTCATCACTATCACTACTACAAGCCGGTTGTTCCGGATTGTCGATAAGGCTCGCGCGAAGCCGTGCGGCAGTGATGCGGCGATGCTTTCGCGCAGCACCAGGACTCCCGTGTTTGGCTTCACAGCGTCTAGTGCAGGGAGAGACGGGTCGGCTTCAGACTATGAGCACATCCGTCATCCTCCAGCGAGCTTGTCGGCAAGTTCGTCGAGTTCTACAAGCCTCCTCTCGGTGCTCTCGATGCACTCGGCGGTGATATCGACGGAGTGATCAAGCACTTTCCACTTACCCGACTGCATGTGTTCGAGTTGCTGGAGCAGGTGCGCGCGTTCCCGCTCGTAATAGAAAAGGAAGGGGTCATCGAATTTCGGCATAAATGTTCTTTTAGGAAAATATCTATTCCGATCTAAAGAAGAAGCTCCGACAGGGGCTCGGGGCTTCTTCGGGTTTCTCGCTATAAAATGGTGATGGGGGGAGACCATCACCATGCCTTCGGATAACGCGTGCTGCCACGATGCACATTTGATCTAGGTCAAATAATCAGAGCGTTTTGTCGGACTTCATTTGTAGATTCTTGATCCCTTGCTCTGAAAATCACAAACGGCCGGGGAGCAGAGCCCCCTCCCGCCAAGTCCACTATGCGCGGGTCAGGTCCGCGCCGGTTTTCCATGTCCTTCGCAGGGCCGGCCCGAGCCTCTCTGATCCAGATCAAGGCCGAACTCCGTGCCCTCATGGTAGTTTTACTGCCATGGCCCTAAATGCCAGGTTCCTGAAAGGCGATCCGCACGCGCGCGACCGTGCCATCATGGTCGCGCGCCACCTCGAGGCGCGCGGCATCGCCGATCCACTCGTGCTTGCCGCCATGGGTGACGTGCCGCGCGAGACCTTCGTCTCCGAGCCGCTGAAGGAGTTCGCATACGAGGATTCCGCGCTACCCATTGAGGCAGGCCAGACCATCTCGCAGCCCTACATAGTGGCGCGGATGATCGAATTGCTCGAGCTTGCGCCAGGCGACACGGTGCTCGAGGTGGGCGCAGGCTCTGGCTATGCCGCGACGGTGATGAGCCGCATCGCAAGCAGGGTCTACGCGATCGAGCGGCACAAGGAGCTCGCCGATCTTGCCCGCACGCGCCTTAAGGCGCTTGGCTATACCAATATCGAGATCATCTGCGCCGACGGGACCAAGGGCTTGCCCGAACAGGCGCCGTTTAATGCCATCCTGGTGTCGGCCGGCGGCCCTAGAGTGCCCGAGTCCCTAAAGCAGCAACTGGCCATCGGTGGCCGTCTCGTCATTCCCGTCGGGCGCGACATCCACCAGACCTTGCTGCTGGTGCGCCGCATCGACAAACATGAGTTCGAGCAGGAGGACTACGGCGCCGTCACATTCGTGCCCTTGATTGGCGCCGAAGGCTGGGTCCAGCCCGAGCAGGCCAAGGCCACCAAGATCGACGCGGAGACCTCGGGTTTCGCCGATGGCCTGCTCGTCCCTTCACAACGCGCTCGAGTCATTCGCTCCAAGATCAGCAGCCTGATTTCCGAGGCGGCTGAGCCATTCGGCGATCTTGACGAGCTTGCGCACCTTGCCGAGCGCTTCGCGCATAAGCGGGTGGTGTTGCTCGGCGAGGCCACCCACGGCACGGCGGAGTTCTACGATGCCCGCGCGACAATCACCGAGATGTTGGTCGCGAGGCACAGCTTCGACATCGTGGCGGTCGAGGCCGATTGGCCTGATGCCGCCGTCTACGACGCCTATGTGCGCGGCCTCCCGCGGCCAGAGGTTTCGAAGAGGGCGTTCACTCGTTTCCCGACCTGGATGTGGCGCAACGACCAGGTCGCAGCGTTCCTCGATCGGCTCGAGGTTATCAATCAGAGGATCGGCGATCCTGAGAAGAAGTGCGGCTTCTATGGCCTAGATGTTTACAGTCTCGGCGCCTCGATCGAGGCGGTGCTGGCTTACCTCGATACGGTCGATTCCGAAGCTGCGCGCGTCGCACGGCAACGCTATGGCTGTCTTACGCCGTGGCGCGCCGAACCTGTCCGCTATGGGCGCATGGCTCTCTCGCGCGGCTACGCAGTGTGCGAGAAGCCAGTGACAGAGGCGCTGATCGATTTGCTCAGGAATCGTCTCGACTATATGCATCGTGACGGCGAAGCGTTCTTCGACGCCGAGCAGAATGCGCGCATCGTCGCAGCCGCCGAGGAATATTACCGGGTGATGTATTATGGCGACGCTGTGTCGTGGAATCTGCGCGACCAACATATGTTCGATACGCTGGAACGCCTGCTCGCTCATCGCGGGCCAGGTGCCAAAGCGGTGGTGTGGGCACACAACTCACATATCGGCGATGCGGAGTTTACCGAGATGGGTCAGGTTAGGGGCGAGCACAATATCGGCCAGCTCGCCCGCGCCCGCTTCGGCGAGGAGGCAGTGCTAATCGGCTTTGGCACCGATCGCGGCACGGTTACCGCCGCGTCCGATTGGGACGGGCCGATGGAGATTAAGCGCGTGCGTCCGGCACGGGACGATTCCTACGAAGGCCGTTCGCGCGACGCAAACATACCGGCCTTCTTCCTCGAAACTGGCCCAGGACAGAAAGAGCGCGTCCGCACCGACCTTGCAGAGCCTCTGCTCGAACGTGCCATCGGGGTGATCTACCGACCCGAAACCGAGCTCCTCTCGCACTATTTCCAGGCCGAGCTATCCCGGCAGTTCGACGCCTGGATCTGGTTTGCCGAGACGAGCGCCGTAGGCGCGCATCAAGCCGCCGCCTATGCCACCGGACCCGACGACACCTACCCCTTCGGGCTGTAGTTGTCTTCTGAATGACATCGGAACATGAAACGGCAACGATAGCTCGGCTGACGGGTGCCTTTGCTCGGCGAACGGGCCTTTCGCCTGCTGCAGACAATCCGCAAAGGTATCTTTGGACTGATGCGTTTGCCGTCTGCAATTTTCTCGAACTTTTTACTCGCACGCTTGACGGAAAATTTTGCCTTACGGCAACAGCACTGATCGATCAGGTTCATCAGGTACTCGGACGATTTCGCTACGATGATGGTCATACCGGCTGGATCAGCGGCCTTGATGAGGGCGGGGGACGCTGTCACCCCACATTGGGCGGCCTCAGAATCGGCAAGCCTCTAAAAGAGCGCGGTGCTGATGAGGTCATCGACGAACAGCTGGAGTGGGATCGGGACGGTCAATATTTTCACTATCTCACAAAATGGATGCACGCCTTATGTCAGGCTGCTTTCGTCATGCGGAGCAATGAGTATGCACAATGGGCAGGTGATCTGGCCAACACCGCGTTCAAAAGGTTTGTGCGCAAGTCCGGATCCGGCAAGCCTATTGGCGTCTATTGGAAAATGAGCACCGATCTCTCAAGACCGCTCGTTCCCGCGATGGGACTGCATGACGCTTTGGATGGTTTCGTTACCTTTCGCGAAGTGCAGCATGCGATCGTAAAAGTCTCAGGCGACGCCGGGGCGAACGGGCTTGGCGAGGCTAGCAAAGTTCTATTCGCATTATGCGAAAATGGACAATGGGCGACGGATGATCCGCTTGGAATTGGAGGGTTACTGTTTGATGCTTGCCGGCTCTGCCAGCTTGTCGGCCAGAGAAATGGTCGCGAACTTCGCCTGCTGGAACACGTGATGCAAGGATCGGGTGACGGCCTAATGATCATGTTAAAGACAGGGTACCTGAAACGGCCGGTCGAGCAGCGGTTAGCCTTTCGAGAGCTCGGGTTGGCCATAGGCCTTAGAGCAGTACCGATTATCGCCAGGGCATCTCAAAATGAGAGGAAGGCGTTTGGAAGTAGACCTGCTTTGCTTCGATTAATCGAGCTGCTCCTGGCCTACGAACGCTTAAGCGACGAGATTATCGATCTTTGGCTCCCGTACGCAGACGATCCGGATAAGAGCTGGAGTGCCCATCAAGACATCAATGAGGTAATGCTCGCTACCGCAATAGCTCCCAGCACATTTTTGTCTATTGACGAACGAATCCGATGAGGTGTCCTGACCTGACCATCACCCAAGTCTCCTGCGCGAGGCAAAGTCGGCGTCCAAGTCAAAGCGCCGTTGACCCAAGTCAAGGCGCTCCCCGTGCTTCGCTACTACCGTTCACTTGTGCGGGTCGGGTAACTCAGGAGCCGCCTCGATGAGCACAGGCCTCACTACTTTTGACAAGACTGTCCAGGAATCCAATCTCTGGCTCAAGGATGTGATGGAGCGGCTCAATACGACCGACCGCCATTACGCCTATTCGACCTTGCGCGCGGTGCTGCACGCTCTGCGCGACCGCATCGGGCCGGAGAGCGCAGCGCATCTCGGCGCGCAACTGCCCATGCTGCTGCGCGGACTCTTCTACGAAGGCTGGGACCCGACCGGAAAGCCGAGCAAGGAACGGCACGAGGCGGATTTCCTCGCCCATATCGCGTGCGAGCTTCCCCGCGCCGACACGGCCGAAGTGGAGCAGGGCGTCCGCGCTGCGCTCGACGTGCTATCAAAACGCATCGATCGCCGCACGGCGGTCAAGCTCGCCACCATGTTTCCGCTCGAGCTGCGCAGATTTTGGCCGGCCTTCGTCCAGAACGCCGCGCGCGAGAGGCAAGCCGGCGCCGCCTGAGCGCAAAGAAGCCGCAGAGACGGAAAACGCGGCCCACCGCGCTCAACTTTGATCTGACGCAAATCCCTCCAATGTCGCATGATAAAGATTTGCAGTTTGGAGGCGACGGCTTCAAACTGAACAGTAGAGACGCGGCCCACAAGCACGATTTCGACTGCCGGTGCGTTGTCGCTCCCAGGTTACGTCCGATTCACTACGCGGTTGACAACGACCTCAAGGCAGTGGCGGTTTGTCTTTGAGAGTAAGAATGAACGCGATGACATTATCCAAATCTTGCTGCTCAAGAACGATATTGGGCATGGTAGGGTGTGACGTCGTAAG
>JBEVFG010000010.1:0-2671 GCA_040512415.1 Pseudolabrys sp.
GCGGGATCGAATCCCTGATGCGCTGGTCAACGTCGCCATCGGGCGAAAGCTGCGCCTGCGCGGCAAGCTCGTTGACGTAGAGCATCGCCATGGCGCGGCTCGCGATCTGCTCGGAACAGCCGAAGGGATAGCGATCGAGCGCATTAAGAAGCGTCGCGGCGTCGAGCGACGTTGAGACGGCAACCGACAGACCGACGCGGCCGGTACCCGGCACGAATTCGGCAAACAGATCTTTCGACAACGTGAGCGTCTCGCCCTTGGCGAGCGTGCGTACGGTGCGCCGTGTCAGGATTTGGGTCGCGGGGCGCACGTCGAGCGCATAGCTGCGCTCGAGTGCAAAATTGTCCGGCCCGCCCACCTTCACCGTCACAGTGCCCGGTCCGGCACCGGATGCTGTCACCGGAATGGACACACGATCGCGTTGCTTGGCCGCAAGTTTGAGTACCGATGGCTGGTTTCCGTCCAGCCTGGCAGCCCCGTCAGTGGCTACAGCGAGATTGTAATCACCCGCCGCACCTTCCACGTTGTCGAGCTCGAGCTGCACCGCGCCGCGATCGCCGGTGCGCAGGAAGCGCGGCAGCGTCGCGGTCAGAACGACCGGGTCGCGCACGACGACGTCGCCGGACGCCTTGCCGACCTTGTCCTTGGTCCATGCCACCGCCATCACGCGCACGCTGCCGGCGAAGGCCGGAATTTCGAACTGCACTTGCACCGTGCCATCGCGGCCGACAGTGACGACGCCGGAATAAAGCGCGAGCGGCGCCTGCGTCGGCGGCGAGCCAGAAAGTTCCGCTCCGGCAGAATCGCCGCCCGACCGGATTTGTCCCTTCACGCCCTGCATCCCGTCGATCAACTGCCCATAGAGATCGCGAATCTCGGCGGTCAGCCGGCGCTGGCCGAGGTAATAGTCGTCGGGCGCCGGCGGCTTGTAGTTCGTGAGGTTAAGGATGCCGACATCGACCGCGGCAACGACGACGTACGCCTCCTCGCCTGCGGTCAGGCCGTCGAGCTTGATGGGCACGTTCAGCGTCGTGCTCGGCCGCATCGTCGCGGGCAACTTCATGTCGACGGCGACCGTGTGCGCGACCTTGTCGATTGAGAACCATTGCACGCCGATGGCCCGTCCCGGCATGCGCTGCGCGGGCGCGTCGAGCGGACGCCGCAATGTCGCGACCATGTAGGCGCCCGCCCCCCAATCGCGGCCCACGTTAAGGCTCACGCGCGCGGCACCGGGCTTGACGTCCTGAGACTGGCTGGCGACGAGCCGATCGGTGAAGACATTCACCGTCAGTCGGCCCGCGGTCCGTGCGGTCACCGAGATGTTCATCGTCTCGCCCGGCTTGTAGTCCGGCTTGTCGAGCGCGACTTCAAGCAGATCGGGCGTGTCCGCCGACGCATCCGCATAGAAGCCCGAATCGAATCCGACCGACGTGATGGCGCCGTTCGGTTCGCCGGTCGAGACTTCCAGGCGATAGCGGCCCCATTTCACCGGCAGCGAAAGCCGCGCCGGCCTGTCGGTAGCGGTATCAACTGTGCCGTTCGCAACGCGCTCGGTGCGCTTGATCGGCTCGTATTCCCATTGCCCGTTCTGCCGGTACCATTGATAGCTGGTTTCAACCCTCAGCAAGTCGTAGCGCAGCCCCGGCTTCGCGAGCGTTTTGCCGTCGGGCGCCGCCATGACGATGTCGAAGTCGGCATTCGCTCCGTCCGCAAGCGAGCGCCCGGAGAACATCGGCTTGATACCGATCATCGGCGCATCGGGCGTGACCGGCAACGTCAGCTTGCGCTCGACCGCGCGGCCGCCGGACTCCGCCATTCTGACCGCAATCTGCGCTTCCAGCGGACGCGTGCTTGCGGGCAGCTCGTCAAGCTTTACGGGAAAAGTCGCTTTGCCCGACGCGTCGGTGGCTGGCAGATCGTCCAGCTCTTCCCGAACCGCAGTGACCTCGTCGTCGGACAGGCCGAAGGCATAGCCCGGGAATCCGGCGCGCTCCTTTGCAACGCCGACCGTGACCTCCCCGGAGAGATCAAGCTTGGAAGCCGGCGCGCCGTAAAGGAAATGACCGTCCACGCCAAGCTGCGCCGGCGCGTTGCGTGAAATTCCCTTGGCCGTCGATGTGAGCGAAAACTCGATGCGGTCGGGGACATAGTCCTCCACCATGAAGGTGGTTTCACCGACCGGCGGCCGCTTCGGATCGGTGTAGGCCGCCACGCGCCACGTCCCGGTTGAGGCCGAGGCGACGATCGGCACGGTGAGCGAGCGTCCGCCGAGGCCGCCGTCGGCCACAACAGCGCGTTTGTATTCGACGCCATCGGGGCGCTCCACCACTACGGTCAAAGGCACGTTCAGCGCCGCCGCGCTGCGCGCATCGCGCAGGAGCGCGGTTATGGCGATGCTCTCGCCGGTGCGATAAACGCCGCGCTCCGTGTAGACGAAGGCATCGAGCCCAACCGGGATTGCACGGCCAGCGACGCCGCGATCGGACAAATCGAAGGCAGGCGATTTCAGGCTCAGGAAAGCGTAGTCATTCTTCTCGGCCGCCACGATCGCCGCGGGCGCGAGCCCGCCCTCACCCCGCGCTAGGCCCGCTTCGAAATGAATGAAGCCGTTGCGATCGGTCTGCCGGACGGCGAGCTGCTCGTTGTTGCGTGCCATCAGGCGCACCTCGAC
>JBEVFG010000011.1:0-3446 GCA_040512415.1 Pseudolabrys sp.
GCTTCTCCGACACCCGCATGCCGCGGCTCAGGTCCTTTGTATAGAGGTAAGCAACCAGGCCGTATTCCGTGTCGTTGGCGCGCTTAATCGCCTCGTCCTCGCTCTTGAAGGTCTGGATCGACGCGACGGGCCCAAAAATCTCCTCGTTCAGCATCTTTGCCGAGTCCGGCACATTGGTCAGGACCGTCGCGGGATAGAAGAAGCCCGGGCCGTCCGGCAACTTGCCGCCAACCAGCACCTTGGCGCCTTTTTGCACGGCATCGTCGACCAGCTCGATCACCTTGTCACGTCCGTCCTTGTTGACCAGCGGTCCGAGATTGACGCCCTCGTCGAGGCCGTTGCCCATCTTCAGCGAGCCCATCTTGGCGGTGAGCTTTTTGGCAAATTCATCATGCACCTTTTCGTGCACATAGAAGCGGTTGGCCGCGGTGCAGGCCTCGCCCATGTTGCGCATCTTGGCGATCATGGCGCCGTCGATCGCGGCGTCGATGTCGGCATCCTCGAATACGATGAATGGCGCGTTGCCGCCGAGCTCCATGGCCGGCTTGACGATATTGTCGGCGGCTTCATGCAGAAGCTTGCGCCCGACTTCGGTCGATCCGGTGAAAGAGACGACGCGCACGCGCGGATCGTGCAGCATGGCACCGACGACCTTGCCCGACGAGCGCGAGGGAATAACGTTGACCACGCCGGCCGGGACTCCGGCTTCCTCAAGCGCCGGCATCAAGGCCAGCATCGTGAGCGGCGTGTCGGACGCAGGCTTGAGCACGACCGGACAGCCGGCCGCGAGCGCCGGGCCGATCTTGCGCGTCGCCATCGCTGCGGGGAAATTCCAAGGCGTCACCAGCACGGCGATGCCGGCAGGCTTGTGGTGCACGAAAATTCGCGCTCCCGAGGCCGGCGCGCGTGACACTTCGCCGACATTGCGCACGGCCTCTTCCGCATACCAGCGGAAGAACTCCGCGGCATAGGCCACCTCGCCACGCGAATCCGGCAACGCCTTTCCGTTCTCAAGCGTGATCAGCTTCGCGAAGCGTTCGGCGTCGCGCATGATCAGCTCGTAGGCCTTGCGCAGGATTTCCGCCCGCTCGCGCGGCTTGCGTCCCGCCCATCCCTCGAATGCGCCCTCGGCAGCGTCAAGCGCTGCCTTTGCATCATCGACCGTGGCGCTCGCGACCGAGGCGATCTTGCGCTCCGTCGCCGGATCGATCACGTCGAAACGGCCGCCATCGGACGCCTTGCGCCATTTGCCGCCGATCCAAAGGTCCGTCGGAACATTGGCGAGCAGGTTGTCGTAGTTAGCCATGTGACGCTCCTCAACTTGTCTTATTGCGCTTCGGCGTAAGCCGCTTTGATCGCACCGGCAAGGCGCCCCTTGTCGGGGAAGCGCTCCGCCATCGCGGCCGTGACGGCCTCGACAGCCTGGTCTGCGCTGCGGCCCGCTTTCTTCTCTGTGGTGGTGCGATCGCGCACTTCGACCAGATAAGTCCGATAACCGCTGGCAAACATCGAGCCATCTCCGACCGGTCCGTGGCTGGGCACGATGATGGCGGGTTTTAGCGCCTCAAGGCGGTCCAGGCTCGACAGCCAATGGCGGACGTTGGAATAGGGGCTGGTAAAAGCCGGCTGCGGGCGCATGGCAACGTCACCGGATAACAGCACGCGGTCGAGCTCAATCCAGATTGCAGTATCCCCACGCGTGTGGTTTGCGCCCATGGCGATGAGCTCAACCGTCACGCCGCCGAGATCGACGGTGTAGTCCTTGTCGAAGGTCACATTGGCCTTGCGGAAGTCGGCATCCTTCAGCAGTTCGGCATTGATGGCCGAGCGGCGCGCAAACACCTGCGCAAGCTGCAAACCGAATTCCGAGATGTCCTTCACCTGGTCATTCGACCGGATCATCGTGGTGTTCTCGGGAAAGGCCTGCGCGCCGAGATCGTGTTCCGGATGGAAATGCGTGGTGACGAGATAGAGCGCCCGCGAACCGCCGAGCTTCTTCGCGACCTCCAACACCGCGGAGCCGTTGCGTGGCCCAAGCCCGGTATCGATTACAAGGATGCCGCGCTCGCCGATGACAAAACCGACGTTCGGCACCAAGGGGACGCTGTTGTCAGGAATAATGTAGACATGCGGCGAGACCTGCCGCAGCCATTCAGTCTTGACGATAGGGTCCGGCGGCGTTTGCGCGGCCAAAGGCTGCGCCAATACCAGTAACGCGGCAACAGCAGCGATGGACCACAACGCACGCATGAAGGTTCGTTACCCCTGCAAGGACCGTGACACGCGCTCGGCGATCCGGTCCGGCGTCGGCAGCACGGCGTCTTCCAGAATATCGGCTGCCGGCAGAGGAATATGAGGCGTCGTGATACGGACCGGCGGACCATCCAAATCGTAGAAGGCCTCGTCGGCCGCGATCGAAACGATCTCGGCGCCCCAGCCGCAGAGCCGCGGATTTTCCTCGACGGTAAAGAGCCGGTGCGTCTTCGCGACCGAGCCGAGGATGGTCTGCGTGTCGAGCGGCACGAGCGATCGCACATCGACAACCTCGCAGTCGATGCCGTGTTCCGCCTTGAGCTTTTCGGCGGCCTCGAGCGCGCGCGGCACCATCAAGGCCAAGGCGCAGATGGTGGCATCCTTGCCGCTGCGAAGAATCTTGGCGGTGCCGAGACTGTCGACAATCTCGCCGTCCGGAACTTCGCCCTTGGTAGGATAGAGCGACTTGTGCTCGAGGAAGATCACCGGATCGGGGTCGCGAACCGATGCCGCCAGCAGGCCGATGACATCGCGCGGACTGGAGGGCGCGACGACCTTCAGGCCGGGAATCATCATGCACCAGTTCTCGACGCTCTGGCTGTGCTGCGCGCCGAAGCGCGATCCGGCGCCGTTGCCGGTGCGCACGACCAGCGGGCACTTGAGCTGGCCGTTCGACATGTAACGGCTTTTCGGAATTTCGTTGGCGATGTAGTCAAAGCAGACAGCAAAGAAATCCGAGAACATGATCTCGGCGATCGGTTTCAGTCCCGTCATCGCGGCGCCCATCGCGGCGCCGAGGATCGCCTGCTCGGAAATCGGCGTGTCGCGCACGCGCAACGGGCCGAACTGCTCGTAGAGGCCGACAGTCGCCTTGAACACGCCGCCGGCCTTGCCCACGTCTTCGCCGAGAAACACGACGTCGGGATCGCGCAACATTTCCTGCGCAATGCCGCGGGTCACCGCGTCGCGATAGCTGATTTCGGCCATTTCAGTGTCTCACAGTCAATGTCGTGAATTCTAATTGCGCCGATACTAGTTGCGCCATGCCCAGCCGCCATCGGCAAAGACATCGGTGAAGATGATATCGAGCGACGGTGGCGCCGCGGCCTTGCAGGCATCGGTGGCGTCGTCCACTTCCTTGCGCACGCTGGCGTCGATCTCGGCGATCGCTTCGTCGCTCACACCAAATTGCT
>JBEVFG010000012.1:0-12156 GCA_040512415.1 Pseudolabrys sp.
CCGCGGTCAGCTCAAGCATGAGTCCGGCCGTCATCGAAATCGACTGACCGTGGGCAGTCAGGAAAAGCGCGCCCGCAAGCACGGCGAACCAGATGCCGGCCGCAATATTGTCGCGCGCTGCTTCGCTGATCCGCATCGTCATGCTGGTGGAAATCTGCATATCGCTCATGGCAACACTCCGGGCCAGTTGGACGCCCTCCAATAGGCGAGGAGGTATTGCTCGATCGGCACTTTGGGCGGGGTAATTCATGTCAGTTGAATAAGCAGATTTTAACGCGCTGCAGAACCCCCATATTACGCTTGGAATCCAAGCTGATGCGGCTAAAATTGGTATACGTAACAGACGGTTGGTTTTTTGGCCGCGACGCATTGGGGCGCAGCTCAAGAGGGGGAATTCAATGAGACTGGATAGTGGATGCTTTCGATTTGCCGGCACGTTTGCACATCGGCGATGGCTGCGTCCGCTGACGGCATTTGCAGCTATAGCCCTGCTGCTTGCAGTTCCTAGCGGTGCCCGCGCGCAGGGACCATCCACTTCAAAATCAACCGCTCACGTCTACCTGCTCAGGGGGGTGCTTAACGTCTTCTCAATGGGCATGGACCAGATCGCTTACAAGCTGGAGCAGCGGGGCATTGCGACCACCGTTACGAACTATCTCCTCTGGTCATCAGTCGCAGACGACGCTGCGGCCGCATACAAGAGCGGAAAGGTGCGGACCATTATTCTGGTTGGGCACTCTTCCGGCGCGACGGCGCTGCCGGATATGGTCGATCGCCTGACCAGGCTCGGTGCTCCCGTCAAATTGGCCATCGGTCTGGATTCCGTGTTTCAAACGACGCTATCGGGCAAGGTTGGCCGCTATATCAACTTCTATATCGGCAATGGCGCGGGCACACGCGTTGCGCGGGGCAAGAACTTGCAGGGAGAGCTGTCCAATGTCGACGTCGAGAATACACCTGGCGGCGTCGGTCACGTAACGATCGACAAGAACGAAATCATACAGCAGAAAGTCATAAGCGCGATCCTCTCCTCGCTTTAGATTGCCGGCCTGACGCCGAGACCGCAGCTACCGGTGAGGGAGGAAGGGTATAAGCATCGGAACCCGGCGGCGGTAGGACTCGTATGCGCTCGGGTCGAGTTCTGAGGTGAGAAAGTTTTCTTCCGCGCGCGCCTTCACTGACAAGCCAAAGGAAATCAGCACCGCACCAAGAATGGCGGTCGCCGTCCCGACAGCTACACCCGTCGCCAGTATCGCGGCGATGAGCCCGGTATAGATTGGATGACGCACAAACGCATACGGACCGGTGTCGATGACCCGATGGCCTTCCTTTCGCGTGATCTCGTTCGACCAAAAACGGCCGAGATGAATCCGCGCCCACCACGTGAACAAGACCCCTGCCAAGACAAGCATTGCAAGCACGTACGTAACGCCATTGCCAGCGTTCCATAGCGGGCGTTCGCCCAGGATCTGCGCAATCCAGGGCGTGAGCAGCAGTCCTCCAATGATGACGAAGAGCCGGTGAACGCGTGCGCGCCAGGTCACGGGCCGCTTTTCCGTCCGACCCGACCAAAACGATCCCACGGTCCAGCTGATAAGCCAGGCTATCCAGATGAGGGCAAGCAACTCGGTCGGCCAAGTGGCCAGCCATCCGCTCCAGACCGAAGCAAAAATTTGACTAAGTGACATGTGTGTCGGCCAGATAGGCTATGGTTTCGCGCAGAGCGGATTCAATGGGCCGCGGCGCGTAGCCGAGCTCCCGCTGCGCTCTTTCCGTCGAGAGGGCTGTGGATCGCAATGCAATCCGGACGGCCTCTGCCGTGGCGGAAGGGGGAGTGTGCGTTACATGATCGGCCATGAACTCCAGTATAGCAGCAGTCACCTCGGCGAGCCGCCCCGGAACGGGGACGCGCAGGCTATCACGGCCGCTTATCGCGGCTACATATTCGAGAAGCTTTTTGAGGGGAATGCTTTCGCCGCCGAGAATGTATCGATGGCCAACCTTTCCGCGTTCCATGGCAAGGATCAGGCCCGCTGCGACGTCGCGCACGTCGACGAGATTCAGGACGAAATCGAGATAGAACTGAAAGCGCTTGCCGAGAAAATGCCGGAGCATCGCCGTTGGCGGTGTAAGGTTATGGTCGTGAGGTCCGATCGGCATTGTCGGGCTGCCGATGACCACCGGAAAACCAGACGCGGCGGCTTCCATCGCTAGCCTCTCGGCGAGCAATTTCGACCGTGTATACGGTCCCGGCATGTCGTCCACGGTCAGCAAGGTATCTTCCACGCCGGCCTCTCCTGCGGGCGCGGAACGAAACAGGATGGACTCGGTCGAGCAATGGAGAAACCGTGCGATACCACGCTTGCGCGCAGCCGAGATGACGACCTCAGTGCCGCAGCAATTGACGGCATGAAAGTCGTCTTTACGCGCTACCCACATGCCAGGCAGGCCGGCAAGATGGTACACCTCGTCGACCCCGTCGAGTGCCTGATCCACCAATTCGCGGTCGAGTACTGAACCCTTGATGTACTGCGCATTTGCCACGGCGCGGCCCGGAGGGCGTAGATCGAGAACGCGCGCTTGCCGGCCGCTCGCGACGAGCGTCGCCACCAAGTGCTGGCCAATGAAGCCGCTGCCGCCGGTGACAAGAACGCAGGTCATCGATCTTGCTGCGCGCCGCCTTGGCCTTGGTAGACCGAGTTCGATCCCTGTTGAATTATCGCAGCAAGATCGTGCCTATAACCGAGTGAAATGAACAATTTTGCCATCACGAACACCGGGCCCAGGAGTAGGTGAGTGGGATTGTCCATGAGGGCCGGTTGGCGACGTTCGAACACCTGATGTCCGATAATCTGCAGCGCCACGCCGATCAAAATCAACACCAGCGAGATTGCCCAGACAACCGTAACACTCGCGTGGCTCGCGATTGTCGCGGCTGTAAAGAGCAGAAGCGCGGCAGCGCCGGCAATTGCAAGGCCGATCGGGATGTCGAGCAGGATCCAATAAATCAGTACCGGGAGGGCCAACAGAATCCCCAAATTGACCTGAACGCCAACCACCGTGACAGGCAACAGACTGAGCGGGAGAACTGCCCCCAGGAACAGGATCACGATGCCAACTACATGCAGGGCGCAGTTCGTGGGATCGCGATGGTATTCCACATAGTCCGTAAGCTGACGCCGAAGAAAAACACTCATGTTGCGCTCGCTCCCCTACACCGCGTGACAGTATCGAACGGAGGATGACATGAACTCCGCGGTCCAAACAATGCCGGACAGTAGTCCCTTGATGTCGCGGTCTTATGTCAGATATGCGGGATCTGGACCAGCGGGCACTGAATGGTGGGCGCTGTAAGGATTGAACCTGCTCCACCCCCAAAAGCGGACATGTGCGGTGCAAAGAGGGATGTCCGCTTTGTGCCAATAGCGGACATTTGCTCCGCGCAACTAGTCCAGCGTGCGTGTCGCCCTAAAATGCGAAATTGCCGCGATAAACAACAGAAGCGTGGTAATCGCAGAGACCAAGCAGTAAATGCAAAATGCGTGGATAAAGGTGACCTGCAAATAGGAAAAATAGATCGAAAAGCCCACGCCGATGGCGGAATAGATAAGCGCCGCCAATCGAAGACCACGCGAGAATGGGTCGTACGCAAGCAGTGCTGCCAAGCACAACATGTACAAGTAGTACACAACCCCAAAGTAACCTACCGGTAAATTGAAGATGCGTGCATAGGGACTGCTCGCAACTTCGTTGCATCCATTTATGGGAGGCGGACACCACAACTGCTGTCCGCTGTAGAGGATGTAAGCGTCATAGTACGCGACAGCCAGTCCCACGAGAGCGAGGCCGAGCAAGAGACGGGGTGCGGGGAATACCTTTTTCATTTTATCGCCGGGTGACGGGTCACTTGAAAGTGCCAAAGCGCAGCGAATAGGAGGAGGAATGACGTTACGGCAGAGATGAGGCAGTAGCTGCAAATTTCACGAATAAAACCGAGTTGAAGGTACATAAAGTAAATCGAAGCAACAGCGCCTAACGCGGCGTACAGAATTGCGCGAAAACGCAAGTTGTTCGAGAAGGTTCATAGGCAAGACGCGCTGCCAACCCGAACATGAATAGATAATAGATGAAGCCGAAGTAGGACATCGGCACTCCAAAGATACGCGAATAAGGACTGCTGATTACAGTGTTGCAGCCGTCAAGGATGGGGCACCACAGCGGTGCGCCGGTGTAATTTCCTCGGGCAACATAGGCCGCGTCCGCTATGCCGATAAGCGTTAGCGCGATCATCGCGTACGACGGAAGGATAGTTTTTCCGAAGCGAAATGCTTGAGCAGCCTTCTCTGTGGTCACTGCCGTTCGCCTTCTGCGGCAACGACATAAAATGCCTCATAATGATTAGGAAGGGTTTGACGTGTGTCAAAAATCGACGTGATGTCCGCTTTGGGTCAAAAGCGGACATTTGCGATGCAAAAGGGCATGTCCGCTTTACCCCCGAAAGCGGAGAGGCTTCCCAGCGGAGCCCGGCAGCATCACCGCGATGGCGAAAGCCGCAGCCGCAGAAAGGACCGCGGCGACGATCAGACTCGCAACATAACCGGCCGTGTATGCTGCCACCCCAGCGGCGAGGGCAATGCCAATGAGCTGGGCGATACGGCTCACTGTATTGTTGACACCGGAGGCGAGACCCTCATCGTCGTCTCCGACGCACGACAGTACTAAAGTGGTCAATGGTGCTACCAATACCGCGAAGGAAACGCCGAGTAACGTCATTGGAAAGAGCACGCCGAGAGTGAGCGGCGCGTCTCTGCCCATCGCCAGAAGGACATAGGCGAGGGCGGCGCCGAGCGGCCCGATGACCAGCATGACGCGAGCGCTGATCTTGTCGGCCAGCAAGCCGAACGGTCGTGACAATAGCCCCACGCCGAGGGTGAATGGCAGGAAAGCCAGGCCGGCATCGGTGGGCGTGAGGTGCCGGCGGTCGATGAGATCGAACGACAACAGAAAGAACATGACCGCCAAACCGGTGTAGACCAGCAGCGTTGCGACATTGAGCGTGACAAAGGGACGGTTGGCCAGCAGCCTGGGCGGTGTCATCGGGTAGCGGCTCAATCGCTCCCACGCGACATAACCGGCGAGCGCCGCAATGCCGAGCGCCGCCGCCATTCCGACCAAAATATTGTTCGCCGCTTCCGCCCGCTGTGGCCCGATCTGGCTGAGCGCCCAGGCCAGCGCAGCCAGGGCGCCGGCGAGAATGGCAGCGCCGGCGATATCGAAGCGGCGCTGCTTGTGCTGGTCATCCGGCGCATAAGCCATCAGCAGCGCCACCGCGATTAGCGCCAGCGGCGGATTGATGGCGAAAATATATTGCCAGCCGAATTCTTGCGTCAGCCAGCCGCCCAGCACCGGCCCCCCGGCGGTGGTGAGCGCGGAAGCGGCAGCCCAAATGCCGATGGCGCCGTTGCGCTCGTCTTTGGGATAGGTCGCACCGATCAGCGCGAGGCTTGCCGGCGTGACGAGCGCTGCCGCAATGCCTTGCACCACTCGTGCTGCAATCAGCCATTCGACCGAGGGCGCGAAAATACAAGCCACCGACGCCATGCCGAAGCCGAGGCATCCGTACCGCAGCGCGCGCGCCTTGCCGTAGACGTCGGCAAGTGCACCGCCGATCAGCGTCAGCGCCGCCAGTGCCAATACATAACCGTTGAGCACCCATTGCGTCGCCGCAAGATCGGCAGCGAAAAACACGCGCAGACTGGGCAGCGCCACCGTGAGTGCGGAACCGTCGATGAACGCCATGGAGGATGCCAATACGCAGGCCGCCAGCAGGATTTGCCTGTGCGGACGTGCAACCTCGCGGCCTAGCGCGCGGGGACAAGGTTCCGCTTCGATAAGACCACGGGAGCAGGGTTCGGCAAACGGCTGCGACATGGTAACGAGCCCGTGCGGTCAGCAATATCAAATCCGCAATCGTCGCGCGAATAAGCGTCAGCCACGAAATGCCCTGAATGGGGGCGGCATACCGATAGACGTTGTCACTGATCCGTCACGCAGACGTTGACCATTTGTCAGCGACTCCGATCAAGCTGCCGTCCTAAACTGGGGCAAGAGAGGCGCAGATGACAATACGAATCGGCTCGACAATGACGCGTCGGCGGTTCCTGGCAACGGGCGGAGCGGCAACAGCCCTAACAACGATTGGCAACCTTGGCCGCCCGTACATTAGCCGCGCCAATGACCGGCCTTTGATCACATGCGGTCTGCAATCGGGAGATGTTTCCTTAGATTCGGGGGTGATCTGGGCTCGATCGGATCGGCCGTCGCGAATGCTGGTGGAAATTGCGACGACCGACAGCTTTAAAGACATCCGCGCCGGTGCTTATGTCGACGCTCTGCCCGAAACCGATTTCACTGCCAAAACTTTGATCGACGGTCTTCCTCCCGGGCAGCAAATTTTCTATCGCGTGCGCTTTGCCGATCTTGCCTCGCCGACCATAGTCGGTGAGCCGCACGTCGGACAATTTCGGACGGCACCAAGCGACCGGCGTTCTGTCAGTTTCGTTTGGTCAGGCGATACCGCCGGGCAGGGCTGGGGCATTGATGAATCGCGTGGCGGTATGCGCACCTACGCGACGATGCTGAACAATCGGCCCGACTTTTTCATACACAACGGTGACAATATATATGCCGATGGCCCGATAGCAGCCGAGCAAAAACTGCCAACCGGCGGGGTATGGAAGAACGTCGTCACAGAAGACAAGTCGAAACCGGCCGAGACGCTTACCGAGTTTCGCGGCAACTACAAATACAATCTGCTCGACAAGAATTTGCGCACGTTCAATGCTGAAATTCCCATGTTCGCGCAATGGGACGATCATGAGGTGACCAACAACTGGTGGCCTGGCGAAACGCTGAGCCGCGCCGAGCACCAGCGCAAAAAATATGTAGAAAAAAACGCCCTGTTGCTGTCGGCACGCGCTGCCCGCGCTTTTCATGAGTACATGCCGATAAGGTCGACACAGGTCGAGCCCGGCCGCATCTACCGTAAGATTTCCTATGGGCCTTTGCTTGATGTGTTCATGCTCGATATGCGCAGCTACCGTGGCCCGAATGGGGAAGGCAAGGAAGACAGCTACGGCCCCGCTGCCTATTTCCTCGGTCCCACTCAAATGGCCTGGCTGAAGCAGGAGTTGGCGAATTCGCGCGCGACTTGGAAGGTTTTTGCAGCCGATATGCCGATCAGCCTAGTGGTTGTCTATGACGGCGACAGAAAATGGGGCGTCGAAGCCGCTGCGCAGGGCGACGACGGCCCGCCGCGTGGACGCGAGCTCGAGATTGCTGACCTGCTGTCGTTCATCAAACGTGCGCAAGTCCGTAACACGGTCTGGATCACAGCAGATGTTCATTACACTGCTGCCCACTACTACGATCCGAACAAGGCCGCCTTCCAGGACTTTGAGCCCTTCTGGGAATTCGTATCGGGCCCCATCCACGCGGGCACCTTCGGCCCAAATTCACTCGACAAAACGTTCGGACCGCAGTTGGTCTACCTCAAGGCGCCGAGCAAAGAGCAGGGCCAAAACCTGCCTCCCAGTGAAGGCATGCAATTCTTCGGGCATATCGCAATTGATGGCGCCAGCCAGCAGATGACCGTAACGCTCAAGGACGTCGCCGATCGAGCGTTGTGGGCCAAGACCATTGATCCCGTCGTAAACTAGGGTCCGACTACGGGCTTCGCATTCGTCGTAGCGCCCAAAAACAGGCAAGACCGGCGGAAAGTGCGGCCAGCGCTGCCATCCCGCTTAGCGCACACCTGCGTCGCACTTCCGAATGTCCGCTTTCGGGGGTAGAGCGGACATGACCTTTTGGGCTGTGAACTGCGGTAATGGTTTTAGTACAGGTTTCCGGCGCGTACTTTACGCACCGCGGCATGGCCAATTGCGTCCTTGCATGGCTTGCTAAGAGCAGCGAAGTGCTCTTTGACGCACAGCAAGATCCGACCTGCGCTGGGTGTTACGCCAGGACATTGCTCCTTGATATCGCTCCTGCAGGATTCGCGCACCGCGGCGATCTTCACAAGCGCCGCCTTGCACGGCTCAGCGAAATCATTGAAATGTGCCTCAGTACATTCGGCAAGGCGATTGCCTTCCGGTCGATTGGGGCCACAAAACTCCACAACATCCCGACTGCAAGCCTGGATAACCGCAACGTATTGGGCAAAAGCAGGGGATGCCAATAGCAATATTGCAAAAGCCAAATAGATTCTTTCCCAAGTGAGCCTCCGGTAATTCAAGCGGGCCGCCAACGGGTGATCTGATGCAAGCGAAATGGCCGGTTGATGATACCTGCTTGCCAATTAGGCGCCGCGTCTATGACAGAAAAATAACATCGAAAAGGATACCAAGGGATCAAAAACGGCAGGACACGCGTGCCATGTGGCCGTGAAGGCGAAGGACCACATCTTTCACCCGTACCAGAAGCGTTGAACCGCAAGCGATGAATGATTATCCTTTCCCTAGCGGCGTTGTAATTCCCAAAGTAGCGTGTCGGTTGCGTTGGTATGCCCATCTCCACGTACATATTCCCCGCTAAAGTTGCGGATGGTTTCGTGGGTGACAAGGAGTTCGCTCGTACCAGAATAAAGGCAACTTTCGTCAGTGTGCAAACGGCTTTCTTTGGCGATGTTGTCCGGGACGATTTTGATCATCACCTAATATGTATGAGCCACATGGAGGGAGCGGACGCTCCTATCGTGCTCGACCAGAGCAACGATCGCACGCCTGTTCGTTGCGCTTTTCTTGTACGCAACGACACGGGGCTTGAGTGACTTTGGTCGGCGGATGTCCGCTTTCGGGGGCAAAGCGGACATCGCTTCCGTGTCGCAAAATGTCCGCTTATGACCAAAGCCTCATAAGCTAAAATACGCGCGTAGAGATTGCAGGCACACTTCTCTTGGGTGAGCAATTGTCGTCAAGCCAAACTAGCGCCTGGATAGGTGTCAGAGCCTTATTGCTCGGCGATCGCATCGATACCACGGGGCTTGAACGTCAAGAAGTCCTGTCGACAACTCCCTTGGCCTTCCGTGTCGAAGGCGGGTCGTTTGTCGTGCTTTTCCGCTATGGCGTTGTCGTGCTTTTTGGAATGGCGGCTCAGCAAGAAGACGAAATATTGCGGAGTCTCGAGGGACGCGTCGTTGGGCGTTTTGCACAGCGCGAGGAAGAATCGACACAAGTCGAGATCGCACCGGAAAAAGACGAGCAAATCACGCCTGCCGGCACGATAACGGTTAAAGCACTAATGCCGGAACATGTGCTTATCATTGCGGATGCTATAGCGACTAACCTTATCCTGGCACATGACGAACGGAATGTGAGTGCTGTCTTCGATATCATCGAACCTCTGGCGCGCGAGCTGGCGGACCATGGGCGCACCCCAGGTGGCCGCCGGACGATTTTGAAACACATCGGAAATGCATTGCTGGTTCAGCAACGCATGTCGGGCCTCGTTGCTGCCGCGGAAAAGCCGGACGTACTTTGGGAGCGGCCGGACTTGGAACGGTTTTATGCCAGGCTCGAGGATGAATATGAACTGAAAGAGCGTGCCGATCTTTTGACCCGAAAGCTGACCGTGATCTCTGACACGGGGCAGGCATTGGCACACATTATTGACACTGAACGTTCGCTCCGCCTGGAACGAATAATCATCGCTCTTATCCTGCTGGAAGTTATTTTCACCGTATACCAGATGTTTGTTCACTAAGGTTGATGTCGGCTTCTGGCAAAGCAGACATGAGCTGGTGCGCCGCAAATGTCCGCTTTCGGGGGCTGTCGCCCTAAGAAACTCAGCGCCATCGAAAGCCGGTCCGCTTGGACGGCGATCGGCCGAGCAATGTGCAGGGCTGCGCAAGGAAATGGCGTGGATCAAGGCAAATCGCGAAAGCAATTTGCATGACCGATTGCTCGAAAAAAACATAAAGCTTCAATGCATGGGTCGTTGATCTTGTAAGAAGGTGACAATATCGCGCCTCCCCACCGTCGAAGTGACCACCGAACTTTCGTTACGGAGAGCCTCGTGTTCACCGAGATGACCTGCGTTGCGGCCGACGCGCGCATCACCCATGATATGGCTGCGCCGGCCTATACAACGACGCGCACGAGGTGGCCTGGAAGCGCATCGTCGATTTCGTGCATGCCAATTCCCAGGCGAAGTTCTGCCTGCAACTCGCCACGTCGGGGTGCAAGGGTGCGACCAGGCTGATGTGGGAGTGTGATGTCGCCTATTGGCACTTAGCGGACATCCCTAGTTGCAGTGCACATATCCGCTTTCGGGGGTAAAGCGGACATCCGCTTGTGCGCTGCGCATGTCCGCTTTTGACCCAAAGCGGACATGGGCCTTTCAACGCGGTAGCATACGCAGAAGAATTTCGTCTCTGCGTACAAAATGGTGGTAGAGCGCCGCTCCAATATGTCCCACCAGCAGAACGGCCATAAAGATCCCGATCCACAGATGCGCCGCCATGAGCCGGTCGGAAAGCTGACGGTCCTCCCACCATATTTGCGGCATTTCAAACAGACCGAAGAAGGGCACGGGCGCCGGATATGCAGACGTTCCGATCCATCCGATCAGGCTCTGTGTGACCAATAACGCATAGAGGGCCCAGTGCGTGCCGCGAGCGGCAAGCCGCTGCAACGCGGGAAGATCCGCCGGCAAGTCAGGGACCGGATGCGTCCATCGCCAGGCAAGGCGAATGATCACGAGAATCAGAATCAGAACGCCTACGGATTTGTGCAGGCCATAGAGCGGACCCATTTCGAAATTGGCGATCAGCAACCCGGCGGTAATTTGAAAGAGCACCAGGATGGCCGTGAGCCAGTGAAGCAATCGGGCGGTCAGAGTGTAGCCGCCGCTTTTCTGGAGTACGTCACCCATGGCGGCAAACCCTAAGTGATTCACCGGTTTCGCGAAGAGGGGTCTGTTGATTGAAGTCCAGCAGAGTCCGAAAACATCACATCGTGCCCCAAACTCGGCGCCTCAGCCCCAGGGAGAACGCCGACCCCAGGGACTCGGCTGCGAGCGTGACGGCCCGGGACGAGGTGCGGCGCGGGCGGAGCCCGTCTCGGCAGCAAGCGCTTCCAGAGCGGCGATCCGATTCTCGGTCGCCGGATGCGTCGAGAACAGATTGTCCATGCGCGCGCCGGACAGCGGATTGATGATGAACAGATGCGCGGTCGCCGGGTTCTGTTCGGCCGGAATATTCTCGACCTGATGGGCGGCCGCGTCGATTTTCGCCAGCGCCGAGGCAAGCCCGTGTGGATTCCCGCTGATTTGCGCGCCCATATTGTCGGCGGCGTATTCACGCGTCCGGCTGATCGCCATCTGCACGAGCATGGCGGCGAGCGGAGCCAGTATGACCATCGCCAGCGTCCCGATCACACCCAGGCCGCTGTTGCCACTGCTGTGGCGATGGCCGCCGCCGAAAAACATCCCGAACTGCGCCAGCATCGAGATGGCACCGGCAATAGTGGCAGTGATCGTCATCAGGAGCGTGTCGCGATTCTTGACGTGGGCGAGCTCGTGGGCAATGACGCCCGCCAATTCATCGCGCGAAAGCATGTGCAGCAGGCCAGTCGTGACGGCCACCGCGGCATGCGCGGGATTTCGCCCGGTCGCGAACGCGTTCGGCTGCGGGTTGTCCATGAGATAGACACGCGGCATGGGCAGTCCAGCGCGATTGGCGAGCCCGGCCACCATGTGAATCAATTCAGGCGCCGAATGCTCGTCGACCTCCTGGGCGCCGTGGATCGACAGCACCATCCGGTCGCCATTCCAGTAGGCAAAGAAATTCATCGCAGCGGCGAACAGGAAGGCGATCAGGGCGCCGTTCGGTCCACCGATCAGGTAGCCGACCCCCATGAACAGGGCGGTCAGCCCGGCGAGCAAAATTGCGGTCCGCAAGTAGCTCATCGCAGTCCTCAATGGCTCTCAAACTCGTGGAGCATCGAGATATGGGGAGTTTCAAAAGGCCTTCAAGTTTGCCGCTCAGCGCCGCCGGTGATTGAATTGTCGCAGGCCAAGTCGCTGTAGCAACATCCGATTCCAATTATCGGTTGCAGCGGACGGAGGCGAACAACAACGTACCGTCAATTGGCGGAGAGG
>JBEVFG010000013.1:0-3624 GCA_040512415.1 Pseudolabrys sp.
GCGCAATTCAAGGCGATAGCTGTAGCCAACAACGAGCAGCAGGCCGATGACAGTCCAAAAAAGCGCGGCCTCGATGGCTTTTGACAGTCTTTCCCGAAACACCACCAGCACGAGCCCGCCGACAAAGACTACAAGTACAATTTTGATGGCGAGGGAGCCGATGTCATGGCGAAGAAGGTTAGTGATGGCATCCTGGTCGCGGCTGGCGATCAAGGCAGCCAGCGATAGCGCGACACCCAGCAGGAGGGACCAAACGAGACGGCGGCTCACGGTGTCATCCCATTGCCGCAGTCATTTTTGTGACGCCTTGGCCCATGCGCCGTTCAGGCAACTCATTCACAATACGGCCGCGCTCTGCGGCGCTCATCCGGGCCCAGCGGGCGATTTCATCAATCGTGCGCCCGCATCCGAGGCAAAAGCCCTGACGGGCGTCGACCGTGCAGATTTTGACGCAGGGTGTCTCGATCATGGGGCCGTCTCGAAGCCGAGTCGGGCGTGACCATAAGCACCGCACGCAGGAAGGCAATCGCGCGATTGTCGCAAGGCTGAAACCCTAGGTGCCGGCACGGAAAAGCGGCCGCCGACCGACGTGTCTTTTTTCCGGGGAGCTGGCGGCCGGTTCGGCCGCGGAGGAAATCGGTGGCGCGCGTTCTGACAAGGGCGGCGCGGCGGCGACAACGCGCTCGGGAGGAAAGGTGACGATCACTTCGGTACCGATACGCAGTTTCGACGTCAGTGTGAAGCTGCCGCCGTGCAGATCGACGAGACTTTTGGCGATCGGCAGACCGAGGCCGGCACCTTGTTCGGCCGATTTTATCGAATTGGACCCTTGACCAAATGACGCAAGTACGATCGGGATTTCCTCCTCGGGGATGCCCGCGCCGGTGTCTCTGACACTGATGTACTGACCGCCGGAGGCCGTCCACCCGATCTTCAGCCAGATTTCGCCGCCTTGCGGCGTGAACTTGATCGCGTTTGACAAGAGGTTGAGGCAGACCTGGCGGATTGCACGCTCGTCAACCCACAGCGGGGGCAATTCCGCCTCAAACATCTCGTGGATTGTTATGTTCCGGCTGGTCGCGCGCAGCTTGAGCAGATGATGACAGTCCTCCACTATGGCAACGAGCGAGACCGATTCCTCGTTGAGCTCATAACGCCCCGCTTCAATCCTCGAAAGATCGAGAATCTCATTGATGAGTCCGAGGAGGTGGACTCCCGAGCTGTGAATGTCCGATGCATATTCTTTGTAGGCCGGAACCGTATGCGCCCCGAAGACTTCGGCCTTCATGACCTCGGAGAATCCGAGGATGGCATTGAGCGGCGTGCGTAGTTCGTGGCTCATCTGCGCCAGGAAACGGGACTTTGCGACGTTGGCGGCCTCGGCTCGCCGGCGTGCTTCATCCGAAATCGCCTTTGCCTGCTCTAGCTCGGCGATCAATGCATCCTTTTCGGCGCGCGCCTGTAGTGTCGCCAAAGTGCTCGAATAGAGTTGGTACGTGAGCGCGGCGAAGTAGCCTTGCGCCGTGAGCGCCATGATCGAAAGGATGTAGTTCCGGAGGCCACCTTGCAGCACGAAGTCGAGTGCAATGGCGGTGGTGACCGGAAACGTTGTCACAAACACTGCCATCGGCAGGCTCGACGCGAGCATGCTGGACACTGCAACCACCAGCAACATGACAAACAACATGAACGTGCCGGAGTTGTCGTCGACGCTCACCGGATGGACCAGGATGAACATCCAGGCCAATCCGTAGAAAAGATCGAGCGTTATGAAACGCAGTCGCCAAGCGCGTATCGAAACGTCGTTAGCTGGCTTTTCGAGGAACTGCCGGCACTTTGTCACTATGACCGCGTGCGTCACCAGCACGGCCACCGTCCAAGTCCCAGCAGCCAATGCTCCGCTCCAAACGCTCGACATGAAGCCGACGGTCGCGACGAGAAGCAGAATGACGAATGATGCGGAAATCCGATTCTGCGCATACTGGCGCAGCAACTCGTACTCGAAAGCCGGTTTGGTCTCACCGGAGGAGGTCAAACGGTCACGCGCCTCGCGCACATGTTGAGTGGCAAGACGACGGTTCACCGGCGAGCTTTCCGGTGGCAGGGCGTTGAGATCTGGTTGTTCGCCGGAAATCGGCATCAACGGGCGCCGCACTCACAAAAGACCAGCGGCAGCGTTGCGCAAAATCCTTAAGACCAGGCTTAAGAGTGACCTAAAAACCCTGGTTAACGAACCCTTACACGGGCTTTGACAGCCGATTTTGCCCATGTTCGGCTGAGGAGGGAACTAAACGCATGGCTATGGGGGCCGAATGAGACTCTATGACAGCCGGCTCGCGCCGAACCCGCGCCGTACCCGGATCTTCCTCGCGGAGAAGGGCGTCACAATACCGACCGAACAGGTCGACATGGGAGCGATGCAGCACAAGACGCCGGAATATGCGGCGATCAATCCACTGCAGAGAGTGCCGGCGCTGGTTCTGGACGACGGCACCATCATTACAGAGTCGATCGCGATCTGCCGCTATTTCGAGATGCAGCATCCCGACCCGCCGCTGTTCGGGGTCGGTCCGAAGGACGCCGCCATTGTTGAGATGTGGAACAGGCGTGCCGAGATCAATTTTTTCGCTAACGTCGCCGCTGTGTTTCGGCACACGCACCCCGCAATGAAGGAGCTGGAGGTGCCGCAGGTGCCTGCCTGGGCCGACGCCAACAGGCCACGTGTGACCTGGTTCCTTGAATTGATGGATCGCGAACTTGCATCGCGCGAGTTCGTTGCTGGCGATCGCTATACCGTCGCCGATATCACGATGCAGGTTGCGGTCGACTTCATGAAGCCGAGCAGGCTCACAGTGCCCGAGGGCGCAAACAACGTGAAACGGTGGCACGCCGCCGTGTCGGCGCGGCCGAGCGCGAAAGCGTGACTGTAAGCGCGTGGCCGATTTCAGCGATCGAGCAGTGCAATCAAGCTCGACGTATCCCAGCGCTTGCCGCCCATCGCCTGGATCTCAGAGTAGAACTGATCGACTAGGGCAGTGACGGGAAGATGCGCGCCATTCTTGCGCGCCTCGCCCAGACAAATTCCCAGGTCCTTCCGCATCCAGTCGACCGCAAATCCGAAATCGAATTTGTTGGCGGCCATGGTCTTGTACCGATTTTCCATCTGCCAGGATTGCGCTGCACCTTTAGAAATCGTTGCGATCAGTTTCTCAATATCGAGGCCGGATTTCTTCGCAAAGTGCAGTCCTTCGGCGAGGCCTTGCACCAGGCCGGCGATGCAGATCTGGTTGACCATCTTCGAGAGCTGCCCCGAACCCGGTGGGCCAAGCAAATTACAGGCGCGCGCATAAGACGCGATCACTTTTTCCGCCCGACCGAAAGGTTCAGTATCACCGCCGCACATTACCGTGAGAGCGCCGTTCTCTGCGCCGGCCTGACCGCCCGACACCGGGGCGTCAACGCAATCAAAGCCACCCTTTTTTGCCGCTGCATAAAGCTCTCGGGCAATTTCGGCGGAGGCGGTCGTGTGATCGACGAATACCTTGCCCTTGCCCATGCCGGCGAAAGCGCCATTCGGCCCGAGCGTTACTTCGCGCAAGTCATTGTCATTGCCCACGCAGGCCA
>JBEVFG010000014.1:0-4303 GCA_040512415.1 Pseudolabrys sp.
CCAGCGACTGAATGCCGAGCAGGCGCAACTTCAGCTCCTCAATGTCGATCTTGTCCGGATCGAGCTGCTTCGGCTGCAAGTCGGCGAGGTCGGACCACAACTTCTTCGGCCCGTTCGCCGGGTAGTCGTAGAAGCCCTTGCCGTTCTTGCGGCCGAAGCGGCCGCGCTTCTCGACCATCTCCTGCAGGAGCTTCTTCTGCCGCGGATCGATAGCCTTGGCGCCGAGATCAGCCTCGGTCGCCTTCAGGATTTTCCAGGCGAGATCGACCGCGACCTCGTCGTTAAGCGCGAGCGGACCGACCGGCATACCGGCCATCCGGCCGACATTCTCGATCATCGCCGGTGGCACGCCCTCCGTAAGCATCAGATGGCCTTCGCGGATGTAGGTGCCGACGACGCGCGAGGTGTAGAAGCCGCGCGAGTCATTTACGACGATCGGCGTCTTGCGAATGGCGCGCACATAGTCGAGCGCAACCGCGACGGCCTTGTCGCCGGTCTGCTTACCGAGGATGATCTCGACCAGCATCATGCGGTCGACCGGCGAGAAGAAATGGATGCCGATGAAGTGCGTCGGGTCCTTGAACTCGGATGCGAGCGAGGTGATCGGCAGCGTCGACGTGTTAGACGCGAAGGTGGCCTTGTCGCCGATCACGGCCTGAATCTTCGCGATCACGTCGGATTTCACCTTGCGATCCTCATACACCGCCTCAATGACGAGATCGCAGTCTTTCAGCGCCGTGTAGTCGGCCGTCGGCGCAATGCGCGCAAGCAACTCGTCCCGCTCGGCACCTTTCATACGGCCTTTCATGACGCGGTCGCTGAGCGCCTTGTGCAGGCCGGCCTTGCCCTTGTCGGCCGTGTCTTGGTCGCGGTCGATCAGCGCCACCTGCAGGCCCGCCGCCGCGGTCACCTGGGCGATACCGGCCCCCATGAAACCTGCGCCGACAACGCCGATCTTCTTCAGGCTGGTCGGCGGCTCATTCGCCGGCCGGCGCGCGCCCTTGTTGAGATCCTGCATCGACACGAACAGCGTGCGGATCATCGCGGCCGCTTCCGGCGAGCGCAGGATTTTCGCGAACCAGCGCGACTCGACGCGCAGCGCCGTATCGATGGGCAGCTGCAAACCTTCGTACACGACCTGCAAAATGGCCCGCGCGGCCGGATAATTATCGTAGGTCTCGCGACGGTAGATCGCATTCGCCGCCGGGAATGTCATCATCCCAGCTTTGGAATAGACCGGGCCGCCGGGCAGGCGGAAACCTTCGGTGTCCCAGGGTGCCTTGGCCTTGCCACCGGCCTTGATCCAGTCCTTTGCGGCCTTGATCAAGTCGGCTTCCGGCACCACGGCATCGATCAGCTTCATCGCCTTGGCGCGGTCGACTTTCAGCTGATCGCCCTTGAGGAGGAACTGCAGCGCGTCGGCGGGCTGCAGCATGCGCGCGACGCGCTGCGTGCCGCCGGCGCCGGGAAAGAGTCCGATCTTGATTTCGGGCAGGCCGAACCGCGTCTTGGCGTCGTCGGACGCAACGCGGTAGTGACAGGCGAGCGCGAGCTCGAAGCCACCGCCCATCGCCGTGCCGTTGAGCGCGCAGACCCAGGGCTTGCCGCAGGTCTCGATGCGCCGATAGAGCTGCGAGAGCTTGCGGCTTTCGTCGAACACCATTTTGGCGGCCGCTTCCTCGCCCTGCTTGCTGACCATATCGGTGTAGAGGCCACGCATGCTTTCGAGCATCGTCAGATCGGCGCCGCCGCAGAACGCCGGCTTGCCGGACGTAATCACCACGCCCTTGATCGCGGCATCGTTCGCCACCTTGTCGACGATCGTGCCGAGCTCCGCGATGACGTCCATGGTGATGACGTTCATCGAGCGATCACCCATGTCCCAGGTGACGAGCGCAATGCCGTCGCTGTCGACGTCAAGTTTGAAGCTGGCCATCGCTGGTTCCCTCGTTCCTGCGCTAGTACGGCTCGCCGTTCTTTTTCGTGTAGCGCGCGCCTTTGTCGTCGCGCGTAACCATCATGTCGATGTCCGAATAAAATGCACGCTCTGCAGCCGCGCGTGTGCCGACTTCGATGACGACTGCATCACGACTTGATTTGTTGATTAGGCAATGGCCGTTTTCAACGCCGGCCTTCCACGCCGCCACATCGCCCGGCTTGAGCACGGTCTCACCGCTGTCTTCGCATAAGACGACCTCGCCCTGGAGCACGTAAACGAGTTCGTCCTCTTTCTCATGCCAGTGGCGTTGAGACGAGGCCGCCCCGGGCTTGAGCGTGCAGATATTGACGCCGAAATGCGTAAGCCCGGCGGCGCGAGCGAGTCGCTTGCGCGACCGGCCCTCAACCACCTTGTTGAACGGCGATGGATAGCCGGTCGCAGTGTCGATCGGGATCTTGTCGAGGTCGATTTTCGGCATCAGACACGCTCGATGATGGTCGCGGTGCCCATGCCGACGCCGATGCAGAGCGTGACCAGCGCTGTCTCCTTGTTGCGCCGCTCAAGTTCATCGAGCACCGTGCCAAGGATCATGGCGCCGGTCGCGCCAAGCGGATGACCCATGGCGATGGCGCCGCCATTCACGTTGATCTTGTCGTGCGGAATGTTGAGCGCCTGCATGTAGCGCAGGACCACCGATGCAAAGGCTTCATTGAGCTCCCACAGGTCAATGTCCCTCTTGGTCATGCCGGCTTTCTTGAGTACCTTTTCGGTGACTGGAATCGGCCCGGTGAGCATGATCGACGGCTCTGAGCCGATATTCGCGAACTGGCGGATGCGCGCGCGCGGTTTTAACCCGGCCGCCTTGCCCGCCGCCTTGCTGCCGATCAGCACAGCGGCCGCGCCATCAACAATGCCCGACGAATTGCCCGGCGTGTGAACGTGGTTCACAGCCTCGACTTCCGGATAGCGTTGCACCGCGACCGCGTCGAAGCCGGCCATCTCGCCCATCTGCACGAAAGACAGTTGCAGGCTGGCGAGCGTCTGCATGGTCGTGCCTGGACGCATATGCTCGTCCTTGGCGAGGATGGTGAGGCCGTTGACATCTTTCACCGGCACGACGGAGTTCTTGAAGCGGCCCTCGTCCCAGGCTTTTGCCGCGCGCTTCTGGCTTTCGACCGCATAGGCATCGACGTCATCGCGCGAGAAACCGTATTTGGTCGCAATCAGGTCGGCGGAAATGCCCTGCGGCAGAAAATAGGTTGTAACGGCAATCGACGGATCGACCGGCCAGGCGCCACCGGAGGCGCCGATTCCGACGCGGCTCATCGATTCAGCACCGCCGCCGATCGTCATCTCGTGCTGGCCCGACATCACCTCGGCGGCCGCAAAATTCACCGCATCGAGTCCCGAGGCGCAAAACCGGTTGATCTGCACGCCGGGCACGTCGTCCCCGAGACCCGCTACAAGCGCAGCCGCGCGCGCGATGTCGCCGCCCGCCTCGCCGACCGGATCGACGCAACCGAGCACGACGTCGTCGATGAGCGCGGGCTCGAGCTTGTTACGGTCCTTGACGGCCGCAAGCGTCTGCGCGGCGAGATTGAGCGCCGTCACCTCGTGCAGCGAGCCGTCGGCTTTACCGCGCCCGCGCGGCGTGCGGATGGCGTCGTAAATGAATGCATCGGCCATGGGGCCCTCCAATATCTGCCGCGCGTCAGAGGCTTCGCGCGATCAGCAGCTTCATGATCTCGTTGGTGCCCGCGTAGATGCGCAAAACGCGCGCATCCCGGTACATCCGGGAGATCGGATATTCGTCCATATAGCCATAGCCGCCGAACAATTGCAGGCACCGGTCAATCACTTTGCCTTGCGTATCGGTGAGGCGGTATTTGGCCATCGAGGCGGTCACGGTGTCGAGCTCGCCCTTGACGTGGCGCTCGATGCAATGATCCAGGAAGACCTTGGCGATGGTCGTGTCCGTCTTGCACTCGGCAAGCTCGAACTGCGTGTTCTGGAATTCGATGATCGCCTGGCCGAAGGCCTTGCGTTGTTTTACATAGTCGACGGTGAGCGCGAGCGCCCGTTCCATCATCGCGACCGCATGGACAGCGACGATCAACCGCTCCTGCGGCAGCTCCTTCATCAGCTGGTAAAATCCCTGCCCTTCCTCGGTGCCGAGCAGACTTGAAGCCGGTAGCTGCACGTCCTCGAAGAACAGCTCGGAGGTGTCGGCAGAATCCATGCCGAGCTTCTTTAACTTGCGACCGCGGCGGAAGCCCTGCGCGTCATCAGTCTCGACCACAAAAAGCGAGGTGCCTTTCGCGCCCGCCTTGGGATCAGTCTTGGCAACGACGATGACCAGATTGG
>JBEVFG010000015.1:0-6036 GCA_040512415.1 Pseudolabrys sp.
TCCGGCAGAAGCGGCGTGCGGATGTTGTTGACGAGCGCCAGCGCCGTCATCTTGCCGGCCTGGATGTTGGAAATGACATTACCAAGACCGATCAGCCCGATCGGCGTCGAGCCGCCGAGGATCGCGTTGGTCGCCTCGCCGCCGCCCTTGAACGGCACGCGCACCCAGTCGGCGCCTTTCTCTTTTTTCAGGCTGTCCATGTACACGACGCAGGGAATCGACGCGGTGAGATAAGACAGCGTGCCCGGCTTCTCGCGCGAGGTCGCGATCAGCTCGTTCACGGACTTTGCCTTGAGATCGGAATTGATCACCAGCACCTGGATCAGGTGGAACAGGTTGATAATCGGCGTCATCTTCTCGGGATCGAACGGCAGATTCTTGAACAGATACTGGTTGTAGATCATCACGTCGGCATTGATGATGCAGATCGTATAGCCGTCGGGTACCGCCTCGGTGCAGGCGCGCGCGGCAATGTTGCCGGCGCCGCCGGGGCGGTTCTCGATGATGATCGGCTGGCCGAGACTCTTGTGCAGTTCCTCGCCGATCACGCGCATGAAGATGTCGCTGATGCCGCCGGCACTCGAGGTGGTGATCACGTGGATCGGCTTGGTGGGGTAATCCTGCGCTGAGGCCGGCAATATCAGCGCTGCAAAGAATGCGACGGTTACTGCTACAACGCGTGCCATTGTAGCCCTCATCCGTTCATCGTCATGCCCGGCTTTATGCCGGGCATCCACGTCTTCACCGCCTTCCAGTGAAGCAAGACATGGATGGCCGGGACAAGCCCGGCCCTGACATCATACTTACTCACGACAGCCTTGCCTTCACCATCCCGCTCGCCTTGGCCATGTCCATCTGCCCGGCATATTTGCCGCGCAGCACGCCGATGACCTTGCCCATGTCCTTCATGCCAGCGGCGCCGGTCTCCTTCACCGCCGCCTCGATCGCCGCCTTCATCTCGTCGTCGGACATCTGCTTCGGCAGATAACCGGAGATGATCGCAATCTCCTCCTGCTCTTGCTTCACGAGATCGGCACGGCCGCCCTTCTGGTAAAGCTCGACCGATTCCTGGCGCTGCTTGATCATCTTCTGCAGCAGGCTGAGCAGCTCGGCATCGCCGAGCGGCTGCTTTCCGCCGCCGCGCGCGTCGATATCGGCATTCTTGAGCGCCGAATTGACCATGCGCAGCGTGGAAACCGCCCGCTCATTCTTGGCCTTCATCGCTTCGGTCAGGGCCTTGTTGATGTCGTCGCGCAGCACGGGAACCCCTTTTTTCATTAACTTAAGTGTAATGACGCGGCTGGGGGCGGAATCGCCCGGCCCCTTGCCTCTCACACTATAATACGCAAGTAAGAGCCCATGACCCAGTCGAAAGCCGCCTCCGCCGGCGCAGCTTGGGCCGAGCCCAAGCCGACCGCGCTATTGGTGCTGGCCGACGGGACCGTTCTGGAAGGCTTCGGACTGGGCGCGACCGGACACGCGGTCGGCGAGGTCTGCTTCAACACCGCGATGACGGGCTATCAGGAAATCCTCACCGACCCGTCCTATGCCGGGCAGATCATCACCTTCACCTTCCCGCATATCGGCAATGTCGGCACCAACGAAGAAGACATCGAGAGCGTCAACATGGCGGCGACGCCGGGCGCGCGTGGCGTCATCCTGCAAAGCGCGATCACGCAGCCGTCGAACTACCGCGCCACCAAAAATCTCAATGACTGGCTGAAGGCTCGCGGCATCATCGGCCTCGCCGGCATCGATACTCGCGCGCTCACCGCGCTGATCCGCGTCAAAGGCATGCCGAACGCGGTGATCGCGCACGAGCCGTCGGGCAAGTTCGACCTGCCAGCGCTTAAGAAAGAGGCGAAGGACTGGCCGGGCCTCGTCGGCATGGACCTGGTGCCGATGGTGACAAGCGCGCAGCGCTTTTCCTGGGACGAAACGCCGTGGGCCTGGAACAAAGGCTACTCGCGGCAGACCAATCCGGAATTCCACGTGGTCGCGGTCGACTACGGCATCAAGCGCAACATCCTGCGCCTGCTCGCCGGCACCGGCTGCAAGGTGACGGTGGTGCCGGCGAAGACCTCGGCGGAAGACATCATGGCGCTCAAGCCGGACGGCGTCTTCCTCTCGAACGGCCCGGGCGATCCGGCGGCGACCGGCGAATATGCGGTGCCGGTCATCAAGAAACTGATCGACAGCGGCACGCCCACCTTCGGCATCTGCCTCGGCCATCAAATGCTGGGCATCGCGGTCGGCGGCAAGACGATGAAGATGCATCAGGGCCACCACGGCGCCAATCATCCGGTGAAGGATCTCACCACCGGCAAGGTCGAGATCACCTCGATGAACCACGGCTTCGCGGTCGACAAGGACACCTTGCCGAAGAATGTCGAGCAGACGCACGTGTCGCTGTTCGATGGCTCCAATTGCGGCCTCGCGCTCAAGGACAAGCCGGTCTTCTCGGTGCAGTATCATCCGGAAGCCTCGCCCGGCCCGCGCGACAGTCATTATCTCTTCACGCGGTTCGTCGAGATGATGCGGCAGGCCAAAGACACCAAAAAGCGCAAGATTGCGTAGGCGTCGCAGGCAACCCCGCGTGCCGCGGTTCGTTGTATCGGCATGACCTCATCGCAGCCTCACACATTCATGTTCAAGGACGACGGCAAGGTGCCGAACAATCCGGCCTTGCCGACGCTGGTCTACAAAAGCGCGGTCGATTTCGGCGGGAACGATCCCGCGCGCGCGATCGAAAGCCTGTTCGCGCAGAACGGCTGGGGCCACGGCCAATGGCGCAACGGCATCTATCCGTTCGTGCACTATCATTCGATGATCCATGAGGTGCTCGGCATCGCGCGCGGGACGGCGCGCGTCCAGCTCGGCGGGCCCAACGGCGAGACATTCGATTTTGCCGCGGGCGATGTCGCTGTGCTGCCGGCCGGCACCGGGCATCAGCGGCTGTCGGGCAGTGCCGATCTCCTGGTGATCGGCGCCTATCCGCCCGAGGGCACATATAACCTCTGCCGCGGCGACAACCCGGCCGATCGCGACAGGGCGCTCGTGACGATTCCGAAGGTGCCGGTGCCGCAAAGCGATCCGGTTCTCGGCAAGAACGGGCCGCTCGCAAAGCTCTGGCGGCGGTGACTGCTGGCGCCGCGCGAACCCGCACGATAGAAAGTTTGCATGAGCGACTGGGTCAAGTTCTACGACTTCAAGCATTCGGTGATCTACGTGAATGCGCGTCACCGCGACGTGCATTACCACAGGATCGCCGAGGACATCCGCGCCTATGTGCCCTCGCCCACCGCACATGTGCTCGACTATGGCTGTGGCGAGGCGACGTCGGCCGACCTGGTCGCCGACGCCTGCGCGCAGCTGGTGCTGGTCGAAGCCGCGCCAAACGTGCGCGCCTCGCTCACCATGCGTTACGCCGGGCATCCGAAGATCGCCGTGATCACCGCCGAGCAGGCGGCGGCGCTGCCGAAGGCTTCCTTCGATCTCGTCGTGATGCACTCGGTCGCGCAGTATCTGACGCAAGCCGAGCTCGACCGCCTGCTCGCGATGTTCCGCAGCCTGCTCAAGCCGAACGGACTCTTTATTCTCGGCGATATCGTGCCGCCGCATGTCGCGGCGCCGGCGGCCGCGTTGTCGCTGCTCCGCTTCGGCGCCGCCAACGGCTTCTTCTGGGCGGCGGCGTTCGGGCTGGTGCGGATCTTCGCCTCGGATTACCTGCGTCTGAAGAAGACGGCGGGACTGTCACATTATACCGAGGCCGCGATGCTCGAGCGTTTGCGCAAGGCCGGGTTCAAAGCCGAGCGCGCTACGCGCAACATCGGCCATAACCAGTGGCGGATGACGTTTCTCGGCCGTGGTGACTAGCCGCGCTCTGCCAGCGTTGCCGCGTGATGCTGGTCCTGTCGATGCGACGCCAGAATATCCGCGAGATCGACGCTCGCTTTGACGAACGATGAACTCCGATGCGCCTGAGAGGGGATATGGATTAACGCCACAACGGGGCGATAGGCCGGCAGGTAAAACTCTGCCGTCAATTCGTGGTCGGGGACGAGTTCATAGTCTCCCGCGGGCAACGTTCGACTGACGCCTTTGACCCAAAAAGGCCGCCTGAACGTCAGCTTCACACGTTTTTGGCGCATAACGGTCACGCTGGAGCATGTTTCGATGCAAGTCGAGCCAAATTCGCGACAAACATGCGCGGCTCGGCGGTGCCAGCGCTGAAATAAGTGGACGGTTCTGGACAAATCGTGTACGCGCCAGTTGTTGAAACCAGGTTTCGTTCTGACTTGTTTTGCTGCCCGATTGGCCGCCATCAAGCCACCCAAATCTCGGAGCTTCGACCGCACGAGCGATGATCGTCGTGCGCATGTCAGCTGCGATGAGCGGCAACGCAAGGAAGTGTCATGGCAACAGGTACTGTAAAGTTTTTCAACACTCAAAAAGGTTTTGGTTTCATCACGCCAAGCGACGGATCGCGCGATGTGTTTGTGCACATCAGCGCTGTCGAACGGTCCGGCATGAGCACACTCAATGAAGGCCAGCGCGTCACTTACGATGTGGTGACCGAGCGTGGAAAACAGGCCGCTTCCAATCTGCAGCCTGCCTGATTTCGGGACGACAGTTGATCGCGTCGAACGCCCGGCTGCCGCTCGGGCGTTCTTCCGACTGCCTCGCGCTCTACCTGTTTACATTATAGCAAAGGGAAGAGTGAGACACATGGCACACAAGTATTCTCCCGGCCAGAGCGTCTACTACCAGGCGCAATTTGGAAAAAACTCCTCGCGTACGCCATACAAGATCGTCCGCCGGTTGCCGATCGAAAACGACAGCCGGCTATCCTATCGCATCAAGTGCGCTGCGGAATCTTTCGAGAGAATTGCCGAGGAGCACCAACTTCTCCGCGCGGATTAAGGCGGGCGCAAAGCAATCAGGAGAAGCCTGAATGGCTGACAAGCAAAGCGACGCCGACAAAGCGAAGGCGATGCGCGAGTATCGCGAAAAACACGATGCCGCTATGCGCCGCATTGCAAGTCTTCGGGCAGCACGCCTTGCCCGCGATGCAGCGCCACCGCCTGAAAAGGCGAAAAAGAATCCGCGGTCCTAGCTCTCCCGACCGTCCGTGATTCCTTCCCAAGTCTCCGCTAAGTGCTCAAGCATGACGTCGCCGCGAGGCATTCCGCGCAATTTACGCAAAACGTCTCCAGCCGCAGATCGCCACCGGAGCCGGGCGTAATCGGATTACTGGCGCGGCGTAGGAAACGGAAGAACGCCGCTGTCGCAGCCTGATCAAACATTCTGATTGGATTTCGGAGAGACCGAGACCGCCGCGAAGGCGGCCTTTCTGTTTCGCTCCACCACTTCGCGGATGTCCGCTATTGGCACAAAGCGGACATCACCTAGTGCACTGCACATGTCTGCTTTTGACCCAAAGCGGACATCAATCGTGTTTCCAACGTGCGGCGCGGCAATATGCCGTGGCACAAGTTCCCAAAACTTTGGCGGGCAATCACGAGACCGAACCGGTCCCGTCGTTTTAAACAGCGATCACAATAACAAAAACAATTTGTGAGTGCTTTGCACTGGCGGGGCCGTTGGCAAGCCACAACGGCGGCTCCGCAGCTTTTTGACCGCGTCCGCGCGGAAGGACAGGCGAGTTTGGCGAGGTGTCTGAGGAGACAGCGGCATGATCAACGCAGAAGCAACGAATTCAGTCACTGAAACAAAACCGGGAGGGCGGCCTTCTATTCTGACCAAAGACGTAATGGCTGGCATCCCGGTGCTGGTCCAGCAAGGCCTAAATACCGAAGCCATCGCAGCCCGACTTGGCTGCACAGCCGGTACACTGAAGGTGCGCTGCTCACAGGCTAAGATCAGCCTGCGCGCACCCAAAGAGGTCAAGGTGGTGCCGCTGGTGTCGCTGGTGCCAGCGCCCAAGCCGCCACAATCAAATCGGTGCTTTGCCTTTGCCGTGCCGACCACACTGCAACTCAGCCGCGTTGCGATGTCCCGGCTGCGCCAGCGGGC
>JBEVFG010000016.1:0-21861 GCA_040512415.1 Pseudolabrys sp.
TGCAAATTCGCGGCGGCGCTATCGAGCGGCTCGGCCGACTGAATCCTTGCGCGCACCTCATCGCCCTGCACTTCCGCAGAGAGAAACAGAAGGACGGCATTGCCCGGTTCAAGCAGATCCCGATGCTCGGCCAGGCCTTCCGAGAAGATCACCGCCTCGAAATGCCCGGTCGGATCGGACAGCCCGATGATGCCCATCTTGCTACCGGTTCGTGTGCGGCGCTCTGTGCGCGCGACGACGGTTGCGGCAACACGCCCCGCGGTCGCCCCGGCCTTGACCGCGCGCGAGAATTCCGCCCAAGGCTGAACCCGCAGCTTTTTCAGCACGGCCGCATAGTCGTCGAGCGGATGGCCGGACAGGAAGAAGCCGACCGCCTCGTACTCGCGGCGCAATCGCTCGGCCGGAAGCCATGGCTCGATCTGCGGCAGCGCAATCTGCTCCCGGACAGGTCCGCCGCCGAACAGTTCACTTTGCCCGATCGCGGCCGTATCGTGACTGCGCTGCGCGCGGCCAAGCACGGCATCGACTGCCGCGAAAACGCGCGCACGATTTTTCTCGAAAGCATCGAACGCGCCCGCCGCCGCTAGGCTTTCAAGCACACGCTTGTTAACGGCGCGCGGATTCACCCGCCCGGCAAAATCCGCGAGATCGCCAAATGGCCCGCTCTCACGCGCGGCCATGATCGCCTCGACCGCTTGCCGACCGACACCCCTAAGTGCGGCGAGCGCGTAGATGATCGTGTTGCCGTCAACCTCGAATGCAACCGCCGAGCGGTTGATCGACGGCGGATCGACCGCGATGCCAAGCCGTTCGGCTTCGGCACGGAATTCGGCGAGCTTGTCGGTATTGCCCATGTCGAGCGTCATGGTGGCCGCCAGGAACTCGACCGGAAAATTCGCCTTCATGTAAGCGGTCTGGTAGGCGACCAGCGCATAAGCGGCCGCATGGCTTTTATTGAAGCCATATTCGGCGAAGCGCTCTAGCAGGTCGAAGATGGCATCCGCCTGATTGCGTTCGACACCGCGCTCAACCGCGCCGGAGACGAAGCGCTCACGCTGGGCCTGCATCTCCTTTCTTATCTTCTTGCCCATCGCACGGCGCAGAAGATCGGCTTCGCCGAGCGTAAAGCCGGCGAGAATCTGCGCGGCCTGCATCACCTGTTCCTGGTAGATGATGACGCCGAAGGTCTCCCGCAGGATCGGCTCGAGCTTGGGATGGATGTAATCGGGGTGCTCCATGCCGTGCTTGCGGGCGCAGTACGTGGGGATATTTGCCATCGGGCCCGGCCGGTAGAGCGCAACGAGCGCGATGATGTCCTCGAAACGGTCGGGCCGCATATCGAGCAGCGCGCGCCGCATGCCCGCACTTTCCAGCTGGAAGATCCCGACGGCTTCGGCGCGCGCGAGAAGATCGTAAGTATTCTTGTCGTCGAGCGGGATCGCCGCCAGATCGATGTCGATGCCTCGACGTTTGACCAGCGCGACCGCGGTTTGCAGGACCGTGAGTGTCTTGAGGCCGAGGAAGTCGAACTTCACGAGCCCCGCCTGCTCCACCCATTTCATGTTGAACTGGGTGACCGGCATGTCGGACTTCGGATCGCGGTAAAGCGGCACCAGTTCGGACAAGGGCCGGTCACCGATCACGATGCCGGCGGCGTGAGTAGATGCGTGACGGTTGAGACCTTCAAGTTTCTGCGCGATGTCAAAGGCTCTTTTGACGATCGGTTCACTGTCGCGTTCGGCCTGCAGCCGCGGTTCACCTTCGATCGCCTGCTTCAGCGAAACGGGCGCCGCGGGGTTCTGCGGCACGAGCTTGCAGAGCTTGTCGACCTGCCCGTACGGCATCTGCAATACGCGGCCGACGTCACGAAGGACGCCGCGCGCCTGCAGCGTGCCGAAGGTGATGATCTGCGCCACCTGGTCGCGCCCGTAGCGCTCCTGGACGTATCGGATCACCTCGTCCCTGCGGTCCTGGCAGAAGTCGATGTCGAAATCGGGCATCGACACGCGCTCGGGGTTCAGAAACCGCTCGAACAGCAACCCGAACCGGATCGGATCCAGATCGGTGATGGTGAGCGCATAAGAAACGAGCGACCCTGCACCCGAACCACGACCAGGACCAACGGGTATGCCCTGTTTCTTCGCCCATTGGATGAAGTCAGAGACGATCAGGAAATAGCCCGGATATTTCATGCCCGCGATGACGCCCAGCTCGAAGTCGAGCCGCTCGCGGTATTCATCAACTGTGTGACCAGGCGCAACGCCGGCGGATGCGAGGCGGCTTTCAAGCCCCGCCTCGGCGCGCTTGCGCAACTCGCTCGCCTCATCGAGCGCTCTGCCATTATCGCCAACGGAAAAGCGAGGAAGGATGGGCTGATGCGTACGCGGGCGGAATGCGCAGCGCCGCGCTATCTCCACAGTCGACTCAACAGCTTCCGGGAGATCGGCAAAGCGTTCAACCATTTCCGCACGAGACTTAAAGCGATGCTCCGGCGTCAGCTGGCGCCGCTCCGTCTCCGCAAGCAGTCGGCCTTCGGCGATGCAGATCAGCGCGTCATGCGCCTCGTAATCCTGCGCGGCCGCAAAATACGGCTCGTTGGTGGCGACCAGCGGCACTGATTTGGCGTAGGCAAGATCAATCAAGCCCAGCTCAGCTCGCCGCTCGGACGGTGTCCCATGGCGCTGCAATTCGACATAGAGCCGGTCGCCAAACAGCTCAAGCAATAGGTCGAGACGACTGGTCGCCAGATGGGTTTGTCCCGCGGCAAGCGCGCCATCGAGTGGCCCGCTTGGTCCACCCGTGAGCGCAATGATGCCGGCGGTTTCGCCGGCCAGCCATTCGGCCTTGAGGCGCGGCGGTTCGTTCGCTGGCGTTTCCAGGAAAGAGCGCGAAGTCAGGCGCATCAGACTGCGGTAACCCTCGGGCCGCGTGGCAAGCAGCACAATGCGCGCGCGCTCTGGTTGGGCGTTGGGATTGCGCGGACCGTGATCGGCATCGCCGAAGTCGACGGCAAGCGCACAGCCGATTATAGGCTGGATGCCGTAACCGGACATTTTTTCCGAGAATTCCAGCACACCAAACATGTTGTCGGTATCGGTCAGCGCGAGCGCCGGCTGCCGGTCCGCTTTCGCGAGCTCAGCCAGCCGCGAGATTGTGAGCGCGCCTTCCAGCAGGGAATAGGACGAGTGCACGTGCAAGTGCACGAAGTCGAGGCCGGCCATCTCAGTGACTTTGTCTGATTCCTTCAACCCGCACAGAGTGAGGACAGTCGGCGGCTGCGTCCACCGAGAATGCCGCGCGCAAGTCCGCTATGCCCGCTTTTCGCAGCACGCGCTCTGAAGACGACGATGGCCGGGAAGAGACCCGGCCATCCCGGCGAAATGCGAGAACGCGCCTATAGATTTCCGAGCACTTGGGTCCAGATGGCGATCATTCCGACAAACAGTGACAGCGAAGCCAGCGCGGCGGCTTCCTGAGCTACGTCGGCAATAAACTCAAGCAAAATCAATAAATTAAGGAGTTATCCTCAGGCGAAATGCCGACTGCCAAGGGATCGCTTTCAGTCCATATCGATGATCCTGCCCTCTCGCAAGGTCACACGCCGGTCCATGCGGGCTGCCAGATCCATGTTGTGGGTGGCAATGATGGCGGCAAGACCGGACGCCTTCACGAGCTGCGATAACGCGCCGAAAACATGCTCCGCGGTATGGACATCGAGATTTCCGGTAGGCTCATCAGCCAACAGGATGCGTGGGGCATTGGCGACTGCGCGCGCAATCGCGACACGTTGCTGCTCGCCACCCGAAAGCTCGGCCGGCCGGTGATTTAAACGACCACCCAATCCAAGATATTCGAGCAGTTCTGACCCTCTCGTCATCGCCTCGGTCCGTGCCAGGCCGCGGATCATCTGGGGCAGCATGACATTTTCCAGGGCAGAGAATTCCGGCAGCAGGTGATGCGACTGGTAGACGAAGCCGATCTCGTTGCGACGAATTCGAGTCCGTTCGTGGTCGGCCAGTATCGAAGTCGACCGGCCGTCGATATAGACGTCGCCGTGATCGGGATGCTCAAGCAGCCCGGCGACATGCAAAAGCGTCGACTTGCCGGCGCCCGATGGCGCAACCAGCGCAACTGACTGCCCCGGCCAGAGCGCAAGCTCGATGCCGTTGAGCACATGAACCGTCTCGTCGCCCTGCCGGTACTGACGCTCGACATCGTGCAGGAAGAGGATCGGAACATCCTCTTCCTGCCGAGCTTGTGGCGGCTGTTCCTGCTCCTGGACCATTTCCGTCCTTGCAATGCTGTAGGCCTCACTCATAGCGCAGCGCCTCGACGGGATCGAGACGCGCCGCACGCCATGACGGATAGAGTGTAGCAAGCAAAGACAGCACAAGCGCCATCACCACGACAGCCGTGGTCTCGCCAGAGTCCATCTGAGCCGGCAGGTGCGAAAGGAAATAAAGCTCGGGCGAAAACAGTTCGGTGTTGGTTAGCCAGGACAGGAATTGCCGGATGCTCTCAATGTTGAGGCAAATCACGATCCCGAGGAGGAAGCCGACGATCGTCCCGATGACACCGATCGAAGCGCCGGTAATGAGAAATACGCGCATGATCGCCCCCTGCGTCGCCCCCATCGTGCGCAGAATTGCGATGTCCTGACCCTTGTCTTTCACGAGCATGATCAGGCCGGAAACGATATTGAGCGCGGCAACAAGCACGATCAAGGTCAAGATCAGGAACATTACGTTGCGCTCGACTTGCAGCGCATTGAAGAAGGTCGCGTTGCGCTGGCGCCAGTCAATCATGAAGACCGGCCGCTGCGCGGCGTCCTGCACTGGCTGCCGGTAGCGATCTACGCGGTCGGGATTGTCTGTGTAGATCTCAATCGCTGTCACATCGCCGGCGCGATTGAAATAGGCCTGTGCCTCCTTCAACGGCATAAAAACCATGGCGCTGTCGTATTCCGACATGCCGATCTCGAACACCGCCACAATCTTGTAGACCTTGATGCGCGGCGTCGTGCCCATGGGCGTGACAGCGCCGCGGGGCGCCACCAGCGTGATGTTGTCGCCCGAGCGGAGCGAAAGCTGATCAGCAAGTCGTCGCCCGATGACAACGCCCATGTCTTCGTCGAAGCCCTTGAGCGTGCCCTGCCTGATGTTGTTGGCAATCGACGGGAGCTTCTCCAGGTCCATGAGCCGGATGCCGCGGATGAGCACGCCGCCAGCATTGAATGGCGACGACGCCAGCGCCTGGCCTTCGACGATTGGCGCAGCGAGGCGGATGCCTTTGGCGCCAGCGACGCGGGCGGCCACCTCTTCCCAATCGGTCAGTGGTTTTTCCAGAGGCTGGATCAGCAGATGACCGTTGAGGCCGAGAATCTTGTCGAGCAATTCCTTGCGGAAGCCGTTCATCACCGCCATCACGATGATAAGCGTCGCCACGCCGAGCATGATGCCGAGGAAGGAAAATCCGGCGATGACGGAAATGAATCCTTCCTTACGCCGCGCGCGCAGATAGCGCAGCGACAACATCCATTCGAACGGGGAGAAGGGCCGCGTCCCGTTGGCCTCGGTCATTTACTGGTTCCCGCGCTCGACTGTTGACACAGATTCTGGCGGATTCGTGCCCGCCAAGACAGCCAAAGTCCTTGTCAACACACAGGATTCTTGGACTGCTAAAGCGTTCTTCGGGGCTTTCCAGGGCACTGACGAATCACCGCGCCAGAAGGTCGAGGGCGGCCGCGGGACTGATATTCTCTCGGCTCCCGTCGGCCCGTTTTTTGATCTCCACCTTGCCCTCGGCGAGGCCACGCGGCCCCACCAGGACCTGATAGGGAATTCCAACAAGGTCTGCGGTCGCGAATTTCGCGCCTGGCCGTTCGTCGAGATCATGATAGAGCACCTCAACCCCTTTCGCCGTAAGATCGCGGTAGAGTTGCTCGCACGCGCCGTCGGTCTCGGCCGCGCCCTGCTTGAGGTTAAGAATCGCGACCTTGAACGGCGCGACCGGCTCCGGCCAGATGATGCCGGCATCGTCGTGCGAAGCCTCGATGATGGCCGCGACCAGGCGGCTCGGGCCAATCCCGTATGAGCCCATGTGCACGGGCACTTCCTTGCCGTCGTGTGTAGCAACCACCGCCTTCATCGGCTCTGAATATTTGGTGCCGAAATAGAAAATATGACCTACCTCGATACCACGCGCCGAGACCTGCTTGTCGGCCGGCACTTTCGTGAAAGCCGCCGCATCGTGCATTTCGGAGGTCGCAGCGTATTGCGACGTCCATTTGTTCACGATCGCCTGCAGACCCGCGGCGTCGTCGAAATTGACGTCCGCGGGCGGTGCCGCCATGTCGAGATAGTCCTTGTGACAGAACACCTCCGATTCACCGGTCTGCGCAAGGATGATGAACTCGTGCGAGAGATTTCCGCCGATCGGTCCCGATTCAGCGCGCATCGGAATCGATTTCAGGCCCAGGCGTGCGAACGTGCGCAAGTACGCCACGAACATCTTGTTGTAGGAATGCGTCGCTCCGGCCTGATCAACATCGAATGAGTAAGCATCCTTCATTAAAAATTCGCGGCCGCGCATCAGACCGAAGCGCGGGCGCACCTCATCGCGGAATTTCCACTGGATGTGATAGAGATTGAGCGGCACGTCCTTGTAGGAGCGGACATAGGCGCGGAAGATTTCCGTGATCATTTCCTCGTTGGTCGGGCCGTAAAGCATGTCACGCTCGTGCCGGTCTTTGATGCGCAGCATCTCTTTGCCGTATGCGTCGTAGCGTCGGCTCTCGCGCCAAAGGTCAGCCGACTGCATGGTCGGCATCAATAGCTCGATCGCCCCTGAACGGTTCTGCTCCTCGCGCACAATCTGGCAAATCTTCTGAAGTACCCGAAAGCCCAGCGGCAGAAAGGCGTAGATGCCAGCTGCCTCCTGCCGCATCATGCCGGCGCGAAGCATCAGCCGGTGCGACACGATCTCCGCCTCTTTCGGCGTCTCGCGTAGGATGGGTAGGAAATAGCGGGACAGGCGCATGGAATCCTTGGGAGATTCGAGGTGGCAGGGTCAGAGTGAAAGCGGATCGGCCGCAAAAACACAAGGCCCGCGGCATTTCTTTGGGAATTTATCGGAGGACGCCGCATCTATAGTCTGGTAGACCGCCCCGCGGTCCGAGGAGAGCATGCGTACACGCTTCAGACGGGTCCTGAGCATAGTTGCGATTACCGCGATCGCCCTGCACTCCACCTTGTGGGGTGGTGGACCGGCGACGCGCACGGCGACTGCGGCGGTCGACCCGTTTTCGGTCATTTGCCATAGCGGCGCAAACGCCGACATGGCACCCGACCAGGCTCCGGCCAGCTCTGCGCCCAGCCACGCATGCGACCATTGTAACCTGTGCGGCTCGACGCCCCCGCCCGCGGCAGCGCCGACCACGTCGTCATTCAGCTCCTTTCAAACCAACAATCGTACGCCCTCGAGCCGGCACCGACCATTCCACATGGCGGAGTCGAAGTCGCGCTGAAAGGTGCCCGAGGCCCTCCAGTCTTCGCCTGACGTCATTCGTAGCCGGCCCCAACCGGCAAGCTCAACCGTCAATGCGACTGGAGACTTCCATGTTCAGAAAATCATGGCCTTTGGCCATGTTGGCGAAAAATACTTGGACTTGCCATAGTCCTCGCGCCATCAGCCGTCCTTGCACACGTCACGCTCGAACAGCAGCAGGCGCCTGTTGGCACACCATACAAAATCGTACTGCGTGTGCCGCATGGCTGCGGTGATTCCGCAACCATTCGCCTAAGCGTGCAAATTCCGGAGGGCGTCATCGCAATCAAGCCCATGATGAAACCCGGTTGGCAGATCGCCACAACGCGAGGGACTTACTCAAAGAGCTACAGCTTTTTCCACGGCGCGAAATTCACTGAAGGCGTAAAGGAAATCACCTGGAGCGGCGGCAAGCTGCCGGACGCCTTCTACGACGAATTCGTGCTGTCAGCCTTAATCGCTGGCGAGCTCTCGCCCGGAGAGATGTTGTATTTTCCGGTGGTGCAGCAATGCGAGCAGGGCGAACATCGCTGGGTCGAGATTCCGGCGGCCGGCAAGCCCGCCAACGAGCCCGCGCCGAGCATCATGCTGACGCCAAAGAAGTAGGAAGTTAGCCATGACTATCCGCCGATCAATTGTCGCAGCCGTCGGCGCGGGTTTAGCGTTTTTGCCGGTCGCGGCTCTTGCGCATGCGCATCTCGATCATGCAAGTCCTGCGGTCGGCAGCACGGTCGCGCAGCCACCGAAGGACGTTTTCCTCTGGTTCACAGAGGCGCTGGAAGCGAAGTTCAGCACCATGAGGTGCGCGACGCTCAAGGCAGGCCCGTGCAAGCAGGACCCGCCACGCTTGCCCGCGACAACACCGCGCAACTCCGCGTACCGCTCAAGGCACTGCCGCCCGGCACCTACAAGGTGATCTGGCGCGTGCTTTCGGTTGATACCCATCGTACACAGGGAGATTTCACCTTCCGCGTCGGGCCTTAGCCCTGGCGCATCGAGGTCACCCGGTGATCACCGATCCGCTCGCGCTTATTCGTGCCGGGCATTTTGCGGCGACGCTGCTGGCGTCGGGAACGGTTTTCTTCGCGGCACTCGTTATCGGACCAACTCGTTTGCCGCAGAATTTTTCGACCCTGCGCACACACATGAACATACTGATCTGGGCCGGACTCGCGTTGTCGGCACTGACCGGTGCGATGTGGCTCGTCTGGCTCGCCGCGAACATTCTTGGCGAGTCACTCGCCGAGGTCTGTCTCCATGGCGGAGCGTGGTCGGTACTTGCCGATACACGCTTCGGATGGATTTGCTGTCTGCGATTGGTGTTCGCAGTCGTTCTTGGACTCCTCGTGCTCGACCCGGCGCAGCGTGCCTGGCCAATTGCTGTCGCGGCTGCGTTCCTCGCTCTGCCCGCTTTCGCGAGCCATGCAGGCGCAACACCGGGTCCGCGGGGCGATGTCCACGTCGTCTCCGACGCGGTCCATCTACTTTCAGCTGGTGGCTGGCTTGGAGGGCTGCCCGCATTCGTGTTGCTGCTTTGGACCGCCCGCCGGAGACAAAAGCCGGGTTGGTATGATTTCACGATCACAGTGACCCGCCGGTTCTCATGGATTGCCGCGACATCCGTTGGAGCCCTGCTCGCAACCGGCATCCTGAACAGCTGGAACCTGCTCGGCGGTCCGCGCGATCTGTGGACGACAGATTATGGACGCCTGATCGGTTTCAAGATCGCTCTGCTCGCCGCGATGGTTGGATTCGCGACCGTCAACAAATTCCACCTCACGCCTCGCCTGCCGGCGCGTGCCGCCTTGCGCAATCTGCAGCGCAACAGTCTCGCCGAGATAGGAATCGGACTTTGCGTGCTCGTTCTCGTCGGCTATCTCGGGCGGCTACAGCCGACAGCACATGTTCATCCGGCAACAACTACCGTCCCGCCCGACGCCGCGTTCACCCACATCCACGCGCCCGAGGCTATGGCCGACGTTACGATCAACCCGGGACGCGCCGGGAATTCCACCATAACGATTCGCGTATCGCGCGAGGACTTCACCACTTTCGCGGCAAAGGATGTCCGCGTTGTTCTCGACCCGCCTGCGGCTTCGGGCGATTCACTTGACCGCGATACCAAACGGCAACCGGATGGGACCTGGACAATCAATGACATCACTTTGGCACCGCCGGGTATCTGGACCGTTCGCGTGATTGTTATTGCTCAATCAGAAGAAACAATCGTGCTTGATGCTCCTATCGTCACCGAGCGTTAGCCGGCACGAATGGTGGTGACAGGACAATGGTGATCGGATAGCGTGCACGCAATCCGTACGAGAGGAACTGGCGTCAAGACCGGTTCTACCTGCGGTCCAAGTCTTGGGAGAGAAGCAAGTCCTAGGCGCGTCAAACGCAGCCGCCCCGACAACGATCAACTAACGGGCAAAGGACTAAACAATTTCACGAGCAGGGCTCTGGGCCCTGCTCTTTTTTTCGACGACCCACACCTATTCAGCGACGTGGCGGACCTGAAATCGTCATCAGGAAGTCGTACGGAATAAGATTGCGCGAATAGAGCGTATACAAGATTCCGAAGATGACCGTCGCGACCACGGTCGTCCAACCGAGCTTTTGCCAGACGCGATGCGTTGCCGGTGCGCCGGGGTCGGTACCGGGAATGACATCTCCGCTTTCCTCCTGGTTGCGCACGCCCCAGGGCAAAATGGCAAACAGCGTTATCCACCAGATCAGGAAATAGATGGCAATGAGCGTGCTTGTGCTCATTGCGCTTATGCCTGCTCGAGTTCGACCAGCGTGCCGCAGAAATCTTTCGGATGAAGAAACAGAACCGGCTTGCCGTGCGCGCCGATTTTCGGCTCGCCGTCACCAAGCACGCGCGCGCCTTGCGCCTTGAGTGTGTCACGGGCGACGCGAATGTCTGAAACCTCATAGCAGACGTGGTGGATACCTCCATCGGGATTGCGCTCGAGAAATTTTGCGATCGGAGAATCGCTGCCGAGCGGCTCAAGCAACTCGATTTTGGTGTTCGGCAAGGTGATAAAGACCGTCGTCACACCGTGATCGGGTTGCGGCATCTGCGCAGAAACTTCGGCGCCGAGCGTGTCGCGATAAACCTTCGATGCCTTCGCGATGTCGCGGACGGCTATTGCAACATGGTTGAGACGGCCGATCATTATTCTCCTCGCACTCTTTTCTGCATCATACCGTCAAGACATGAACGTGGCACATGGGCTTCTTGCCCCAGCGCTGGGCAATGGCAGCCCTGACCGCCCGACGCACTGCCTCGGCCACAGCATCGGGGTCGCGTCGCCGTCCACGCGGCAAAGACTCGATGGTTTCCAGAACGGCATCGTGGACGGCCTCGTGTAAAAGACCGCCATCACGATCGCGCTCCGGAATGCCAATAAGATCGAGCGAGGGTTCCTCGACCAACTCGCCTTTGTCCGTGATGGCAATCGCCACCGAAACCGCCCCTGCAAAGCTCAGCCGCCTGCGATCGGCTACGGTACGGGCATCGGCCTCGACCAGCAGCATGCCGTCTTTGTAGATGCGCCCTGCGGGCACCTCGTCCACGACCCGGACCTTCGGCGAAAGCTGCACCAGATCGCCGTTGCGGCATTCCACAACATCGCGTACGCCGCAGCGGCGGGCCAGCGCCGCATGTTCGTGCAGATGCAACGCTTCGCCATGTACCGGGATAAGCACCTTTGGCTTGACCCAGCCAATCAGCTCCTCCAGCTCGGCACGGCGCGGGTGCCCCGAAACGTGCACAAGGTGGGTACGATCGGTGATGACCTCGATGCCTTGCTCGATGAGAAGGTTGATAACCCGGTTCACTGCTTTCTCGTTGCCAGGAATGGTGCGAGTGGAATAGATCACCCGGTCGCCGGCCGAGAACGTCACCTCGGGGTGCTGATCCTCGGCGATACGTGAGAGCGCGGCGCGCGGCTCGCCCTGGCTGCCGGTGCAAAGCGCCACGACCTTGTTCGGCTGCAGATAGCCGTAGGCGTCCATCGGCCGGAAATCCTGCACGCCGTCGAGATAGCCGGTCTCGCGCGCGATCTGCACCACACGCTCCATGGCGCGGCCAATCACCACGACCTCGCGATCCGCCGCTCTCGCCGCGTTTGCCACCGCGCGCAGGCGGGCGACGTTGGAGGCAAAGGTCGTCACCGCAACGCGTCCTCGTGCCGTCATCACAAGCTCCGCAATTGTTTTGGCAACGTCGGCCTCCGATGGCGAGCGCCCGTCACGCACGGCATTGGTTGAATCTCCGACCAGGGCCAGGCACCCCTCCTCGCCCAGCGCCCGAAGCTTCTTCTCGTCGGTCGGATCACGCAGGATGGGTGTCGGATCGATCTTCCAGTCGCCGGTGTGCAGCACGGTGCCGCCGGGCGTGCGGATGATCAGCGCGTTCGATTCCGGGATGGAATGCGCCATGGTCACCAGCTCGACGTTGAACAAGCCAACATCGAAGCGGCTGCCCAGAGCAACGACGTTCACGGGGATCTTCGGCGCGCCTGGCTCGCCGGCACACTTCGCCTCGAGCAAGGCCGCCGTGAAGGGCGTGGCGTAGATCGGAATTTTCAACCGCGGCCACAGGTCGATCAGTGCGCCGAAGTGGTCTTCGTGCGCATGCGTGAGCACCAACCCCGAAATATTTTTTCGCTCTTCGATCAGGTACCTGACATCCGGGAGAATTAGGTCGACACCCGGGAGATGCTCCTCGGAGGCAAACGACACGCCGAGATCGACGGCCAGCCACGTGCGCCGTCGCTCGTTGCCGATACCGTAGATCGACAGGTTCATGCCGATCTCGCCGACCCCGCCAAGCGGCGCAAAAACCAGCTCGTGTTGCCCAGGCATGCTCAGCGCTCACCGAAGCCGAAGACTTCGCCCGCAGTTATCGGGGTCACCCGACCCGCCTGGTCAAGCAGCAGGCGTCCGGCGTCATCGAGACCCTGGAAACGGCCGGCGAGCTCCCGCTCGGGCAGTCGCACCTGTAAGGTCTCGCCTAGACCAGCCGCCCGCTTGAGCCAATCCGCCCGCGTGGCAGAAAAGCCAAGACTGCTCTTCCATTGTGCCAGACGCCTCTGCATGGCGCGCGCGAGCTCCAGAAGCAAAGCGTCAGGCACGACCGGCGCGCCCAGCCCGGCAAGGTCGGCCGCGGGATAGTCGGTGTTGTCAGGATGGGCGGCACAATTCACGCCAATGCCGATCGCGACGACGAATGCCGGCCCGCTTTCGCCCTCGATCAGGATGCCAGCGACCTTGGTCTTCTCGACGAGCAGATCGTTCGGCCACTTCGCTTTCAGGTCGGGTCCGAGCTGAGGTGCGCAGGCGGCAATCGCATCAAGCGCTGCGAGCGCCGCGACGAAGGAGAGTTGCGGTGCTAACGCCGGCGGCGAAGGCTCGCTCAGCAATAGCGTCGCGTGAAGATTGCCGGCCGGTGACACCCAATGACTGCCGCGCCGCCCGCGGCCCGCGCTCTGTGTCCGCGCTGAAATCCACAACGGACCGCGCTCACCGGCGCGTGCAAGCGCCAGCGCCTCGGCGTTTGTGGAGCCGAGCGTCTCGTAGTTCATGTGCCGGACCCCCGCCAGGTCCGTGGCTTCGCGGTTCATTCAAAAAAGCGATTTCGCCGCCGCAGTCGCTGCGCTCACGAGGGGCGCCGGATAGACAAAGAACAGGATGTTGATCAGCCCGGAGACGCCAAGCACCAGTCGCAGGAGCGCAGGCATACGCTGGAATCCTCGCGCCGGCTCGTCGAAATACATGATTTTGACGATGGCGAGATAATAGTAAGCGCCGACCACGCTGGCGAGGACGCCGACGACGGCGAGCGTAAACAGCCCCGCCTTGATGGCGGCAAGGAAGACGTAGAATTTTGCAAAGAAGCCAGCGAGCGGCGGGATCCCTGCAAGCGAAAACAGGAGCACCCCCAGGAAAAACGCCATGGTCGGGTGCGTGCGCGCGAGGCCCGACAGGTCGCTGATGTTTTCGACCAGCTTGCCATCACGGCGCATGCTCAGGATGACCGCAAAGGTGCCGAGCGTCATCGCAACATAGATGCTCATGTAGACCAGGACACCCTGCACGCCTTCGGGCGTGCCGGCAGCAAGACCCACAAGCGCGTAGCCCATGTGGCCAATCGAGGAGTACGCCATCAGGCGCTTGATGTTGCGCTGGCCGATCGCAGCAAAGCTGCCGAGCGCCATCGACGCGATCGAAACGAACACCACAATCTGTTGCCATTCATGCGTGATGCCCGGAAACGCCACCACGGTTGTACGTGCAAAAATCGCAATGCCGGCGACCTTCGGCGCGGCGGCGAAAAACGCCGTGACCGGCGTCGGCGCACCCTCGTAAACATCGGGCGTCCACATATGGAACGGAACCGCAGAAATCTTGAAGCAGAACCCGACGAAAAGAAACACCAGGCCGAAGATCAGCCCGACGCTGGCGCCTGACTGCGTTGCCTTCGCGATACCGGTGAAATTGATCGTTCCCGTGAAGCCGTAGATCAACGATGCGCCGTAGAGCAGCATCCCCGACGACAGCGCGCCGAGTACGAAGTATTTCAACCCTGCTTCGGTCGACCGAACATTCTCACGGTTGGAGGCCGCGATCACATAAAGTGGCAGGCTCATCAGTTCGAGCCCAAGGTAGAGCGCGATCAGATCGGACGCAGAGATCAGCATCAGCATGCCGAGCGTCGACAGCAGGAAGAGCGTGCCATACTCGAACTTCTGCTGATTTTCGACCGTAAGATAGTCGAGCGACAGCAGGAGCGCCCCGCCCGAGCCGACCAAGGTCAGGAGCTTGAGGAAGCGGGCATAGTCGTCGACGAGAAAACTTCCGCCGAACATCGCATGCGTGCCCGGCGGCACCGAGCTCAGCGCCGCCCCGGCAAGCAGCAGCACGATGAAGCAGAATCCGTTGACCACCGCGCCGCTGCGTTCGCCGATCGCAACGCCGAGCATCAACATCGCCATGGCACCGCAAGCAAGCACAAGCTCCGGCAGCAGCGGGATCAGTTCATGAAGGGTGGGCAGCTGGCTCATCGGCACACCCTATTGCACGGCCAGCGCGGCGGTCTTGGCCGCCGCGACAGCGTGGTTGTAGTTTTCGAGCAATTGCGCGACGGACGCCGCCGACATATCGAGTACCGGCTTCGGCGCCACGCCGAACAGGATTGTCAGCACAACCAGCGGCGCGAAGATCACCGCTTCGCGCCAGCCGATATCGCGGATGCCTTCAAGCGAAGGCTTCAGGTTCCCAAAGATCATCTTGCGATAGAGCCACAGCGCATAGGCCGCCGACAGGATGACGCCAAACGTGGCGAGCGTTGCGACCGCCGTATTGGCCCTGAACGTGCCGATGAGGGACAGGAATTCACCGACAAATCCCGACGTCCCCGGCAGGCCGACATTGGCCAGCGTGAAAACCATGAATACGAAGGCGTAGAGCGGCATCCGATTGACCAAGCCGCCATAGGCCGCGATCTCGCGCGTGTGCATGCGGTCGTAGACCACACCGACGCAGAGAAAGAGCGCTCCCGATACGATACCGTGCGAGATCATCTGGAATATGCCGCCGGCGACACCCTGCGTCGTGGCCGCAAAAATACCCATCGTGACGAAGCCCATGTGCGCCACAGACGAGTACGCGATGAGTTTTTTCACGTCCTCCTGCATCAGCGCGACGAGTGATGTGTAGATGATGGCAACAACGGAAAGCGTGAAGATCAGCGGCGCAAAATCGTGGCTCGCGGCGGGGAACATCGGCAGCGAAAAACGCAGGAAGCCGTAGCCGCCCATCTTCAGCAGGATGGCAGCCAGGATGACGGACCCCGCCGTCGGGGCTTCGACATGCGCATCAGGCAGCCACGTATGAACGGGCCACATCGGCATCTTCACGGAGAAGGACGCGAAGAAGGCGAGCCAGGCCCACTTCTGCAGGCCGAGCGGGAAGCCGTGACGCAGCAGCGTCACGATGTCGGTCGTGCCCGCCTCCCAATACATCGCCATGATGGCAAGCAGCATCAGCACCGAGCCGAGCAGCGTGTAGAGAAAAAACTTGAAGCTCGCATAGACGCGGCGCGGACCGCCCCAGATTCCGATAATCAAGAACATCGGGATCAGGCCGCCTTCGAAGAACAGATAAAACAGGATAAGATCGAGCGCCGAGAAGGTGCCTACCATCAGCGTCTCAAGCACCAGGAAAGCGATCATGTATTCCTTCACGCGCGTCTGGATGACCGTCCAGCTGGCGAGAATGCAGAGCGGCATGAGCGCCGTCGTGAGGATGACGAACGGCAGCGAAATGCCGTCGACGCCCATATGATAGGAGGCAATGCCCAGCCAATTAAGTTTCTCGACGAACTGGAATTCCGCCGAACTGGCATCAAAATGCCAGACCATCACCAGCGAAATCGCAAATGTCACGAGCGTCGTCCACAGCGCGACCCAGCGTGCGGTGCCGCGCGCCAGGCGCTCGTTGCCACGCACCAGCAGCATGACAAGCAGCGCGCCGAACAGCGGCAGGAACGTGACGACGGAAAGGATCGGCCAATTCATCAGTGGCCCCCCGTCGCAAACATGAACCAGGTGATGAAGGCCGCGGCGCCGATCAGCATCGCAAAGGCGTAATGGTAGAGATAACCGGTCTGCAGACGCACGACGTTGCGCGTCACGTCGAGGACGCGTGCAGATACGCCATCCGGTCCAAAGCCATCGATCAGCCAGCCGTCGCCGCTCTTCCACAGCAACCGGCCGAGCCATTTGGTCGGACGGACGAAAATAACCTCGTACAGCTCGTCAAAATACCACTTGTTGAGCAAGAAGCGGTACAGCACGTCGTGCTGGCGTGCGAGCTCGACCGGAATATCCGGACGGCGGATATAAAAGTGCCAGGCGATCATAAAGCCGATCACCATCATCACGGTTGGGAGGACGGCGACCTGCAGCGGCACGTGATGCATCTCTTCCAGCACATGGTTCGTTTTCGCGAAGCTCAATGATTCGCGGAAAAATCCTTCGACGCCGTGTCCGGTGAAAATCTCCTTGAACGGCAGCCCCGCGAGCACACAGCCGGCGGCCAGGAACCCGAGCGGAATCAACATCACCATCGGGCTCTCATGCGCATCGCGCCAGTGCATGCGGTCATGCGGCTCGCCATGGAACGTCTTGAAGATCAGCCGCCACGAATAGAATGAGGTCAGCAGGGCCGCCGCAACCGTGCAGATGAAGGCGTAAAGCGCCATCGGATTTTTTCCGACGTACGCCGCCTCAATGATCGCATCCTTTGAGAAATATCCGGCCGTGAGCGGAAAGCCCGTGAGCGCAAGGGTGCCGATGATCATCACGATGTAGGTGTAGGGAATACGATCTTTCAGGCCGCCCATGTGACGGATGTCCTGCTCGTGGTGCATCGCATGGATCACCGAGCCTGAGCCGAGGAAGAGAAGTGCCTTGAAGAAAGCGTGCGTGAACAGGTGAAACATGCCGACCGAATAGGCCCCCACTCCCATTGCCACGAACATGTAGCCGAGCTGCGAGCAGGTCGAATAGGCGACAATCCGCTTGATGTCGTTCTGCACGAGGCCGATCGTCGCCGCGAATAACGCAGTGGTGGCCCCGATCAGCGTTACGAACGTCTGTGCATGCGGCGCAAGCTCGAACAGAGGCGAAAGTCGCGCGACCATGAACACGCCCGCGGTCACCATCGTGGCCGCATGGATGAGCGCGGAGACCGGTGTGGGCCCCTCCATCGCGTCCGGCAGCCACGTGTGCAGCAGGAACTGCGCCGACTTGCCCATGGCGCCCATGAACAGGAGCAGGCAGGTGATCGTGAGCGCGTCGACCTGCCAACCGAACATGTTGATGGTTTTGCCGGTCAGCGCCGGCGCTTGCGCAAAGACGGTATCAAGGTCGATCGCGCCGGTGAGCATGAACACGGCGAAAATACCGAGCGCAAAACCAAAGTCGCCGACCCGGTTGACGATGAAGGCCTTGATTGCGGCCGCGTTCGCTTCCGGCTTGTGATACCAGAAGCCGATCAGCAAATAGCTCGCAAGCCCGACCCCTTCCCAGCCAAAGAACAGCTGCACGAGATTGTCCGCCGTCACCAGCATCAGCATGGCGAAAGTGAACATCGACAGATAACCGAAGAAACGCGGCCGGTACGGGTCTTCGTGCATGTACCCGATCGAATAGAGATGCACGAATGCCGAGATCGTATTCACGACCACCAGCATCACGGCCGTGAGCGTATCGATGCGCAGCGACCATTCGACTTTCAAATCGCCCGCGGTCATCCACGTGAACACCGGAACGCGCACATCGTGGTGCGCAAAGCCGACATCCACAAATGCGATCCATGACAGGATCATGCAGATCATCAGCAGCGTCGTGGTGATCAGTTCGGAGGTACGCGAGCCAGCCGCCGCAGGCGCATGCTCCTCGGCATGAGGCGAGGCGTGACTGACCGCGCCGCCATGGGGCGCACCATGGTCGGTTGCATGGTCTTCACCACCTGGAGCCGGGCCCTTGCCCGGGAAACGGGCGCGCGCGCCGGCGAGTGCGATCAGGCCGGCCAGAACCGCGCCAAGAAGCGGAAGAAAGACGATCGCCTGATACATTCCGCCCCTAGCCCTTCATCAGATTGATGTCTTCGACGGCGATCGAGCCGCGGTTGCGGTAGAAGACGACCAGGATGGCAAGACCGATCGCGGCCTCGGCGGCGGCCACGGTGAGCACCAATAGTGCGAAGATCTGACCGACGATGTCACCGAGGTGCGTCGAGAACGCCACAAGATTGATGTTGACCGCAAGCAGGATCAACTCGATCGACATCAGGATGATGATGACGTTCTTGCGATTGAGGAAAATGCCAAAAATCCCGAGCGTGAACAGGATCGCAGCAACGGATAGGTAATGGCCGAGGCCGATGGTCATGTATTGCTCCCCAGACCCTGCCCCGAACGGACTTTAACGACTTCAATCGAGGCCGCCGGCGTGCGCGCAACCTGCGCGGCGATGTCCTGGCGACGAACGCGGGCGCGGTGATGCAACGTGAGCACGATGGCGCCGACCATCGCGACCAGCAGGATCATTCCGGCGGCCTGGAAGAAATAGACGTAGCGCGTATAGAGGACGAGACCGATGGCCTCGGTGTTCGTGACATTCGTCGGGATCGGCGCGGTGATCGCCTGCGGTATACCCGGGCCGATCGCCCAGGCCCCTACGACCAGCAGAAGCTCGGCGAGAAAGATGCCGCCGATCAGCATTCCGATCGGCAGATATTGCAATACGCCCTGCTTGAGCTCGGAGAAATCGACGTCGAGCATCATCACCACGAACAGGAAAAGCACCGCAACCGCGCCGACGTACACGACGATCAGGATCATCGCGAGGAATTCGGCACCCATCATCACGAACAGGCCTGCCGCGTTCACGAAAGCCAGGATGAGATAGAGCACGGAGTGCACGGGATTGCGGGCGGCAATCACCATGACGGCACTTGCCACGCAGATGCCGGCAAACAGATAAAAGAACAGCGCGACGATCATCGGCTCACCTGTATGGCGCGTCGAGCGCGATATTTTTGGCGATCTCGCGCTCCCAGCGGTCGCCGTTCGCCAGCAGGCGTTCCTTGTCGTAGTAGAGCTCTTCGCGCGTTTCGGTGGCGAATTCGAAATTCGGCCCTTCGACAATTGCATCCACCGGGCACGCCTCCTGGCAGAGCCCGCAATAGATGCACTTCACCATATCGATGTCGTAACGCGTGGTCCGCCGGGTGCCGTCGTTGCGGCGCGGGCCGGCCTCGATGGTGATCGCCTGCGCCGGGCAAATTGCCTCGCAGAGCTTACAGGCAATGCACCGCTCCTCGCCGTTCGGATACCGACGCAGCGCGTGCTCGCCACGGAAGCGCGGCGAGATCGGATTCTTCTCGTGCGGATAATTGATCGTGGCCTTCGGCCTGAAGAAATAGCGCATGCCCAGCATAAAGCCGGTCACGAACTCCAGCAAAAACAGGCCCTTGGCTGCGCGATCGAGTCTCATCGCATCCTCATTTCACCGCGCCTGCCACCAGCGCGCCGTATTGAATGACGGCTGCGACGATCGCCACCATCGCCAGCGACAACGGCAGAAAAACTTTCCAGCCAAGGCGCATGAGCTGATCGTAGCGATAGCGTGGAACGATGGCCTTGGCCATCGCGAACAGAAAGAACATGAACAGCGCCTTGAGCGTGAACCAGATGACACCCGGCACCCATGTGAAGGGGGCATACGGCACCGGCGGCAGCCAGCCACCCAGGAAGAGAATTGTCGCCATGGCGCACATGGTCGCGATCGCCACGTATTCGCCGAGCATGAACATCATATAAGGCGTCGAGCCGTACTCGACCATGAAGCCCGCGACCAGTTCGGATTCGGCTTCAACAAGGTCAAACGGCGGACGGTTCGTCTCTGCCAGCGCCGAGATAAAGAACACAACGAACATCGGAAACAGCGGCAACCAATACCAGCTGAACAGACCGTAGGGGCCGTCCTGTGCCTTCACGATCGCGGACAAGTTCAACGACCCTGCGCACAGCAAAACTGTGATGATCACGAAGCCGATCGAGACTTCGTACGAGACCATCTGCGCGGCCGAGCGCAGCGCGGCGAGAAATGGATATTTCGAATTGGATGCCCAACCGGCCATGATCACGCCGTAAACCATGAGCGAAGAGATCGCGAAGATATAAAGAACGCCTACGTTGATGTTGGCGATGACCCAGTTCGGATTGACCGGGATCACCGCCCATGCGGCCAGCGCAAGAACGCACGTGACGAGCGGCGCGAGCAAAAAGACGCCTTTGTTGGCGCCGGCCGGGATGATCGGTTCCTTGACCACGAATTTCAACAGGTCGGCGAACGACTGAAACAGGCCCCACGGACCCACCACGTTCGGTCCGCGCCGGATCTGTACGGCCGCCCAGATTTTGCGGTCGGCCAGCAAGATATAGGCGATCGCGACGAGCAGGATGACCAGCAGCATCACCGACTGTGCGATGATGACGATCAGCGGCCAGACATATGCCCAGAAGAAATCCATCGCCTACTCCGCCGCCGTCTTTGCGGCCGCATGCACCAGCGCGGAGCATTCGGCCATGATCGCCGACGCACGCGCGATGGGATTGGTGAAATAGAAATCAACCACGGATGACGTCAGTGCCGTCTTATCCGGAGAACCACCGAGCTTGGCGAGCTTCTTGATATCGCTGGCGTCGCCCGGCGCGATCTGTCCGATGTGCGCCAGATGAGGATGCGCAGCGAACATCGCCTGCCGCAACGCGCCGAGTGAATCGTAAGGCAATTTGGAGCCGAGCTGATCGGAAAGAGCGCGCAGGATCGCCCAGTCCTCTCGCGCGTCTCCAGGTGGAAATGCGGCGCGATTGGCCATCTGCACGCGGCCTTCGGTATTGACATAAATCGCTGATTTTTCAGGGTAGGTCGCGCCGGGCAGAATCACGTCCGCACGGTGCGCGCCGCGATCACCATGGGTGCCGATATAGACAACAAACGGACCCGGCTGCACCTCGATCTCGTCTGCGCCGAGCAGAAACAGGACATCAAGTCCGCCGGCCGCCATATGCGCGGCATCAAAACCGCCGGCGCCCGGCACCACACCGAGGTCCAGCGCCGCCGCGCGCGATGCCGCACTGTGCAGCACGGAAAACCCGTTCCAGCCCTCTTTTATCGCGCCAAACTCAGCCGCCGCTTTTGCGGCAAGCGAGGCAATGGATGCGCCGTCCTTGCGTGCAAGGGCCCCTGCGCCCACGAGAATGAGAGGGCGTTCGGCTGCTTTCAGCGCGTCCGCGAACTTGCTGTCAGCAAGGCCGGCAAGGCTCTCAGCGCCGGCGCCAAGGTACTCATAATTGTAGGTAAGGTCGGCTTTCTCGCCGATAAGACCGATCGGGAAATTGCCGGCCCGCCAGCGCTTGCGGATGCGCGCGTTGAGAACGGTCGCCTCCCGGCGCGGATTTGACCCGACGATCAGCAGCGCGTCCGCCTGCTCGATGCCGGCGATGGTTGCATTGAACAAATAAGACGCGCGACCCAACTTCGGATCGACCGCCGCGCCATCCTGGCGCGCATCGATATTGGGACTGCCGAGACGGCCCATCAGCTCCTTGAGCGCAAACATCTCCTCGGCACCGGCGAGATCGCCGACAATAGCACCGATGCGCTTGCCGGTGCTCGCTTTCACCTTGCGAACGATATTCGAGAAGGCTTCCGACCAGGATGCAGGCTGCAGGCG
>JBEVFG010000017.1:0-5062 GCA_040512415.1 Pseudolabrys sp.
GATCGAGTCAATCTTGATGCCGAACGACGGAACCGCAAATGCATGGATCACGTCGGCGCCGATCGTGAGCACGTGGACGACCTTGTTCACCGGCACGACCATCTCATTGTCGACGGTGAGCAGACGCAGCTGACCCTGCTTGAGATCCTTATCCTGCACCATCAGCGAGTCGAATTCGAACTTTTCGTCGGGATAGCTGTAGGTCCAGAACCACTGCTTACCGGTCGCCTTCACCGTCACGTCCGCCTTCGGCATATTGAGCTGGAAGAACAGCAGGCGGAACGATGGGATTGCGATTGTCACCAGGATGAGCACCGGCACGACCGTCCACAGCACCTCGATCGTCGTGTTGTGTGTGGTGCGTGAGGGGACCGGGTTGCTTCGGGCGTTGAACTTCACCATGACGATGACGAGCAGCGCCAATACGAACAGCGTAATCGCGGTAATCACCCAAAGCAGCAAGTCATGGAACCAGATGATGTCGTCCATCACCGGAGTGGCACCGTTTTGCAGGCCGAGCTGCCACGGGGTCGGCTGGCCGAGCCCGGCCCACGCGACGCCGACGCTGGCAAGCAAAATCCCAGATATTAGCGCAGTCGCGCTCAACCGTAACAATCCAGGCATCCATCTGCCCCGATCGTGGCCCGTTTTGCGCGGTGCCGGCACCGCGCAGCCATCATATATGCGTATCAAATAGATGTTTATCGTGCAACGGTACGTTTATCGTGCAAAGGTTCGACTGATGCCGGCAGATGCCGGCGGGGTTTTGCACCGCGAATGTGGTCTGGTCGCAATTGTCGGGGCAATGCGGAAGTTCCATGTCGGTTGGCGGCCAAACGCGCTCTATCCGATCGCGGAGCGCCACTTTGGTGCCGAACTGGTTTCGGCCTGCCATGGCCCCTGCCAACAGTGCGTGCGTCTATTTGCGGCGCGGTGCGCGTGAGCCGGGGTCGGAGCACCGGAGAGGCCGATATCGAACGCCTTCTTGCCGCTCGGAGAAGGCTTGCAAATGCACTGCAAATGCACCATGTAGAGCGCACAGTATCGCCGCCTAAATAGCTGCATTGGCGCGCGTTTTCACGGCGTTCGAATGGTTCAAACGGCCAACATGGGGTGACTGACAGAGCCAGAACATCGCCATACCCGATTAAATCCACCCGGCGGTCCTTGAAACCGTGAGCGGAGGGACGAATGCCGGCAGTGCAAGAGACCGTCGAGCAGGTCCGGCGCATCGACGTCGATCAGTACAAATACGGATTTGAGACGCTGATTGAATCGGAAAAGGCGCCCAAGGGCCTTTCCGAAGACACCGTGCGTTTCATCTCGGCGAAAAAGAATGAGCCGGAATGGATGCTGGCGTGGCGGCTCGACGCTTTCAAGCGCTGGCAGACCATGCACGAGCCGAAATGGGCCAAGGTCCAGTACGGTCCGATCGACTATCAGAACATCTACTACTATGCGGCGCCAAAGAAGAAGGATGGGCCGAAGTCGCTGGAAGACATCGACCCCGAAATCCTGCGCACCTACGAGAAGCTCGGTATCCCGCTGCGCGAGCGCGAAGCGCTGCTCGGGATCGAGAAGCCGCAAGGCGAACACAGCGCGCAGGCCGCGGATGGCGAGGGCGGCGGCTACGGGCGTGTGGCCGTCGACGCGGTCTTCGATTCGGTCTCGGTGGCGACCACGTTCAAGGCCGAATTGGCCAAAGCCGGCGTGCTGTTTATGCCGATCTCTGAGGCGCTTCGGCAGCATCCCGAGCTAGTGAAGAAATATCTCGGCACGGTGGTCCCGATCAGCGACAACTTTTTCGCCACGCTCAATTCGGCGGTATTTTCCGACGGCTCCTTTGTCTATGTCCCGCCGGGCGTGCGCTGCCCGATGGAACTGTCGACCTATTTCCGGATCAATGAGCGCAATACCGGCCAGTTCGAGCGCACATTGATCATCGCCGACCGTGGCTCCTACGTCAGCTATCTCGAGGGCTGCACGGCGCCGGTGCGCGACGAGAACCAGCTGCACGCGGCGGTGGTCGAATTGATCGCGCTCGACGACGCCGAAATCAAATATTCGACCATTCAGAACTGGTATCCGGGCGACGCCAACGGTCGCGGCGGCGTCTACAATTTCGTCACCAAGCGCGGCGACTGCCGCGGCAAGAATTCGAAGATCTCCTGGACGCAGCTCGAGACCGGCTCGGCGATCACCTGGAAATATCCAAGCTGCATCCTGCGCGGCGACAATGCACGCGGCCAGTTCTATTCGATCGCCATCTCCAACGGCTATCAGCAGGTCGATTCCGGCACCAAGATGCTGCATCTCGGCAAGAACACCACGAGCCGCATCATCTCCAAGGGCATTGCCGCCGGCCATTCCAACAACACCTATCGCGGACTGGTCACGGCGCACCGCCGCGCCACGGGCGCGCGCAATTTCACTAATTGCGATTCGCTGTTGATCGGCGACCAGTGCGGCGCGCACACGGTTCCTTATATCGAGGCCAAGAATTCCAAGGCCGTCTTCGAGCACGAGGCCACCCCCTCGAAGATTTCCGAGGACATGCTGTTCTACTGCCGACAGCGCGGGCTGTCGGCGGAGGAGGCGACCGCGCTCGTGGTCAATGGCTTTGTCAAAGACGTGCTGCAGCAATTGCCGATGGAATTTGCGGTCGAGGCGCAGAAGTTGATCTCAGTCTCTTTGGAAGGTTCGGTTGGATGAGCGCGGACGACTTGGATCCTGCCCAAGCTTGCGGGACACGGAATGCCATTGCTTGAAATCGAAAATCTGCACGTCGAGATCGACGGCAAGAAAATATTGAAGGTCGTCGACCTCGAGGTGAACGCCGGCGAGGTGCACGCGATCATAGGCCCGAACGGTTCGGCCGAGGTGGATATTCTGGCGCAGGCGCCAGCGCAGGAAATTTTCACATGATGGACGAAGCGAAAACAGCTGGGACGGAACGCGCTCCCCCGACTGGAGCTGGCGGCGCTGGCGGCGCCACGGCCGCCGCCGATACGGCGGAACGGCCACTGACCATTCCAGCCGACGAGATGGCGCGCTTGACCGATGAAATCGTCGCCGCGCTCAAGACCGTCTACGACCCGGAAATACCTGCCGATCTCTACGAGCTTGGTCTGATTTACAAAGTAGGCATCGATGACGACCGCATGGTCACGATCGTCATGACGCTGACGACGCCGAACTGCCCGTCGGCGGAAGAGTTGCCGGGCCAGGTGGAGAACGCGGTCGCGGGCGTGTCCGGCGTGCACAAAGCCAAGGTCAATATCGTCTGGGATCCGCCGTGGGACGCCAGCCGCATGTCGGACGAGGCCCGCACGGTGCTCAATATGTGGTGACGAATATCGTGTTGCATTGAATTGCGCCGTCAACCCTGGCATTAGATAATATTAGTTCAGGTTTTTGAGCTGTTGCAAATTGCAGCTGACGCGTTCGCTCATACCGGACCGGCGCGTGGAGGATGAGACGATGGCCGCTCCCCGGCCGAGACCACAAGTGATGCGGCTCACCGAAACCGCGGCCGAACGCATCAAGGCGGTGATGGCGAAGGCCGACCACCCGATCGCGGCGGTGCGCGTCGGCGTCAAAAACGGCGGCTGCGCCGGCATGAGCTACTACATGGAATACGCCGAAAAGGTCGATCCGCTCGACGAGGTGATCGAGGACAAGGGCGTGCGCATTCTCATCGACCCGAAAGCGGTGCTGTTCCTGCTCGGCACCGAGATGGACTACAAGGTAGAAAAACTGTCCGCGCAGTTCATCTTCAACAATCCGAACCAGACCGCGGCGTGCGGCTGCGGCGAATCGGTCCAGCTCGAGCCGGCCAGCGAAGCGTCGTAGCGTGGGCAATCTCACAATGATGGCTACGCACCCGGGCAGGCGGTGCGGCTTCAGGATTGGCGCAGTTCGGCCTCGGGGTCAGTCTCGCAAATGACGCGATCACGCCACTGGCGCTTGGCTGCGTAGAGGCGGTTGTCGGCGCGCTCGATCAGCGACTGCGAGGTGTCGTCGGTACGCAACAGCGCAACGCCGATGGAAATCGTCACGCGGCCGAGCCGCTCGCCGCTCGATCGTTTCATCAATTCCTTGGCCATGACCGCGCGGTGGTTGTGGTCGGCGACGGTGATCGCCGAGCGCAAGGTCGTGTTGGGCAGCGCGATGACGAATTCCCCGCCGTAACGGGCGGTGATGTCTTTGACGTTCTGCTTCATCGAGACCTCATGAGACGCAGCACCTGATCGCCGGTGAGATGGCTGAACCTGTCGATCGCGTTGTGTCATGAAGACGCGCGGGGGTCATGCTGTACGCCCTTCACCAGCGAGCGAAGTAGAACTCCTCGATCCGCCGACCGGCGAGGTCCTTCTCAATTGCCTCCATCAGGGTGAGATAAGAAGGTCGCAAACATCGTTCATCCGGTCCGCTCGCGCGCAGAGCCGAAGCAAAGGATGGAGTGCACATTGCACCGTGCAACACGGCGTAACCCCGGAGACATGTTTCTTGCGCTACATCGTAATATGAGCGTAAAATGAGCTAGAAAAGATATATCTTGACCGAGAAAAAATGCCGGCCGAAGGCAACGAAAAGCTGGTCCAGGGCAGCAAAGGTCTGGCCCAAGGCGACCTACGTCTGGTTGCGCTCGCGCTCATCGCTGACGGGCCCCGTCACGGCTACGAGATCATCAAGCTGATCGAGGGGAAGACGGCCGACTGGCACTCGCCAGCTCCCAGCATCGTCTATCCGACGCTGACCAATCTTGCGGAAGCGGGCTATGTGACCGCGTCCACCGAGCCCCCGAGGCTTTACACGATCACCGACGACGGCCGCGCCTATCTCAAGCAGAACCGCGAGCTCGCCGACGTCGTCCTCAACCGCCTGACTGCGCTCGGCGAACGCGTCAGCCGCTGGCGGCGCGCCCGTGGAACCACCAGTAAGCCGCTGGACCCGGACGCGGATAGCGAAGAAAGCCTGTCGGACATCCTCGCCCGCGCGGATTTGCAGCGAAGATAAAAAAACTTGCTCAGACCGGCACGCGCACGACCGCCGGTAATCC
>JBEVFG010000018.1:0-3632 GCA_040512415.1 Pseudolabrys sp.
CAGCCATGTTGAGTGCGGAGCAGAACGATTTCATTGCCCGGACCGGCGCAGGCACACCGGCGGGTGGCTTGATGCGGCGCTACTGGCAGCCCGCGGCGCTGGTCGACGAACTTTCGGGCAACCGACCGGTGAAGCCCGTCCGGCTGTTTGGTGAAGACCTAGTGATTTTCAAGGATGCCAAAGGCCGTTACGGCCTGATCGGCCGGCGCTGTCCGCACCGCGGCACCGATCTAGCATATGGCCGGCTTGAGAATAGCGGCCTGCGTTGCGCCTTCCACGGCTGGCTGTTCGACGTAAACGGCAAGTGTCTTGAGACGCCGGCCGAGCCCGACGACAGCAATCTCTGCACCAACATCAAACAGAAATCTTATCCGGTGGTGGAGAAGGGCGGCATCCTGTTTGCCTATCTCGGACCGGGCGAGCCGCCGGCATTTCCGCATTTCGACTGCTTCATCGCGCCCGAAAGCCACACGTTCGCGTTCAAGGGTATGATCGACTGCAACTGGCTGCAGTCTCTCGAGGTCGGGATCGACCCCGTGCACACCTCGTTCCTGCACCGGTTTTTCAGCGACGAAGACCCGAGCCAGGCCTACGGAAAAATGTTCCGCGACACCTCGCGCGATTCAGATATGCCGATGTCGCGAATCATGCGCGAGTTCACGCGCCCGCGCATCGAGGTCGAGCCGACCGAATTCGGATTCCGGCTGGTCACGCTGCGGCAGATCAGCGAGGCGAGCACGCATGTGCGCGTGACCAATCTGATGTTTCCGAACGCCTTCATCATTCCGATGAGCCGCGAGATGACGATCTCGCAATGGCATGTGCCGATCGACGACGAGAAGCATTATTGGTACGCGATCTTCACCAGCTTTGGCGCGCCCGTGAACAAGGATGAGATGCGCCGCCAGCGGCTCGAGCTCTATCAGTTGCCAGATTACATCCCGAACAAGAACAGGAACAACGACTACGGTTTTGATCCCCATGAGCAGGAGCACGAGACCTATACCGGCATGGGCGCCGACATCAATGTACACGACCAATGGGCCTGCGAGTCGATGGGCGCGATTCAAGATCGCACTAACGAGCACCTCGGTACGTCCGACAAGGCGATTAGCGCATATCGCAAGCTTTTGCGTCAGGCGATCGAGCAATCGGGCAAAGGCGAAAAGCCGATCATGGTGCTTGATCGCGCGAAGGCGGCAAGTATCACCGGGCCGGCGGCGATCGACGGCATCGGGCCGGTCGACGATTGGCAGGGCTATTGGCAAAAGACCGAGGCAGTAAAACGCAAGGCCGCAAGCTGGGCTAACGGGCATTAAGGCGAATGCCCCCGCGTTCGCGTAAGCCGGTCACTTTTGTCGAGCGCCACAGCCTGTGGAGCGACGCACAGGAAAAGGTCGCCGCGCAAGTCGAGCGCATTATCAAGAAAGAGAAACTTGAGGTCGTGCGCTTTTCATTCGCCGACCAGCACGGCGTGCTGCGCGGCAAAACCCTGCTCGCATCCGAGGTGGCGACCGCGATGCGCAGCGGCGTCGCCATGACGACCACGCTACTCGCCAAGGACACCGCGCACCGGACGGTCTATCCGGTGTTCACGCCGGGTGGCGGCTTCGCGATGGAAGAGATGCAGGGCGGCGGCGACTTCGTCATGGTCGCCGACCCCGCGACGTTCCGCATTCTGCCCTGGGCGAACAAGACCGGCTGGCTCCTGTGTGACATCCATTTCACCAATGGCAAGCCGGTGCCGTTCTCCACGCGCGCCCGCTGCCGCGACGCGCTCAACACTTTGGCCAAAGCGGGCTTCGATTTCCTCGCCGGATTGGAGGTCGAATTCCACCTGTTCAAGATCGAGAATCCGCGGCTTGCGCCGGCCGATGCGACCTGGCCGCCGGAGGCGCCGGAGGTGAGCTTGCTCACGCAGGGCTATCAGTATCTCACCGAGTCGCGCTACGACATGCTCGATCCGGCCCTGGAAGTTCTCCGCCGCGGCATCGAGCAGCTTGGCCTGCCGCTGCGGTCGGTGGAATCGGAGCTCGGGCCGAGCCAGTGCGAATTCACCTTTCGCCCGCAAGCCGGCCTGGCCAGCGCCGACACCATGGTGCTCTTCCGCGCGGCTGCAAAGCAGATTGCCCGACGCCATGGGATGCTTGCGAGCTTCATGTGCCGCCCCGCGCTGCCTAATGTGATGTCGAGCGGCTGGCATCTGCACCAATCGCTGCTCGAAGCAAAATCGGGCCGAAACGCCTTTGCTTTCGATCACGCCGACGTGCTGTCCACTGTCGGCCGTTACTACCTCGGCGGCCTGCTGGCGCATGCACGCGCAGCGGCGGCCTTCACGACGCCGACGATCAATGGCTACAAGCGCTATCGCGCCTATTCACTTGCGCCCGATCGCGCCATCTGGGGACGCGACAACCGTGGCGTGATGATCCGCGTGCTCGGCCAGCCCGGCGATCCCGCGACCCGTCTTGAAAACCGAGTCGGCGAGCCTGCTGCAAATCCCTATCTCTACGTCGCTTCGCAGGTCTATTCCGGGCTCGACGGTATTGCGCGCAGGCTCGATCCCGGGCCCTCCGCGGATACGCCCTACGAGATGGCAGCGGCACTACTTCCGAGAAATCTCAGCGAGGCCCTGACCGCGCTGCGCGCTGACGAAACGTTCCGGGCCGGCTTTGGCGGCGGGTTCATCGACTACTACACGCACATCAAGGCGGCCGAGATCGAACGCTTTCAAAAGGAAGCAACCGATCAGCCGGACGTCACGCCTTGGGAGCAGAAGGAATACCTGGACTTGTTCTGATGCCTTACGCAACGACTCCTGACAACGTGAAGCTTTACTACGAAGAAGTGGGGCAGGGCACACCGATCCTCTTCGTGCACGAGTTCGCCGGCGACTACCGCAGCTGGGAGCGTCAGCTGCGGGAATTCGGCAAGCGTTACCGCTGCATTGCGTATAACGCGCGCGGATATAGGCCATCCGATGTTCCGGTCGATTCCAAAGCCTACAGCTACATGCATGTGATGCGCGATGCGGTGGCGATGCTCGATCACCTGAAAATCGACAAGGCCCACCTTATCGGGCTGTCGATGGGCGGCTACACGGCGCTGCAGGTCGCGCTCAACCATCCGCAGCGCGTGCGCTCGCTGGTGCTCGCGGGCGCGGGATCGGGCAGCGAGCGTTGGTACACTGGGGACTTCCACAAACGCTCGCGCGATCTCGCCGCGCAGTTCGAGCACGAAGGCTCCGCGGCAGTAGCGCGGACGTATGGCCGCGGCCCGAGCCGTCTTCAATTGGAGATCAAGGATCCGCGCGGCTTTGCCGAATTTTCGAAGCAGCTTTCCGAGCACGACCCGCAAGGATCAGCGCACATGTCGCGCGGATTCCAGGGCGAGCGTCCTTCGCTCTATGACTTCGAACGCGACATTCGTCGGCTTACGACGCCGGCTTTGATCGTGGTCGGCGACGAAGATGATCGTTGCATCGAGCCGGGGTTATTTCTTAAAGATGCCATCCCGGCGTCGGGTCTCATGATCTTTCCCAAGACCGGCCACGCCGTGAACCTGGAAGAGCCCGATCTGTTCAACCAAGCCGTCGATGACTTTCTGTCGCGCGTTGATGGAGGGAGCTGGCT
>JBEVFG010000019.1:0-4677 GCA_040512415.1 Pseudolabrys sp.
GCAGCACCGCAGCCACAACGATCAGCACCAGCGCGAACGGATAGCCGTAATCCCAGTCGAGCTCGATCATGTTCTTGTGAAAATTCATGCCGTAGATCGAGGCGACCAGCGTGGGCGGCATCAGGACCACGGCCGCCACCGAAAAGATCTTAATGATGTTGTTCTGCTGCAGGTTGACCACGCCGAGCATGGCGTCGAGCAGGAACGTAATCTTGTTGGTGAGATAGGTGGCGTGGTCGGACAAGGAAACGACGTCGCGCTGCATGGACTGCAACTGGGCCCGCGTGTCCTTCGGCCACTTCATATTGTCGGCCTCGTTGGCGAGAAACAAGAGCAGGCGCCCGATCGACACCAGGCTCTCGCGCACCTTTGAGGTAAGATCGCCCTTGCGACCGAGCGCCTTGAGCACGTCATTGTATGACGGCGGCTTGACCTCCGCCTCCGGCTCGAAAATCGAATGCGAGACCTGGTCGATCTCGGCGCCGATACGCTCGAGGATGTCGGCGGAGCGGTCGATGACGGCATCGAGCAGGTCCATCAGCACGCTCTCCCCCGACACTTTCGGGGGGCACGTGCGCGCGAGCTTGTGTTCGACGATGGCGAAGGGCCGCGGGTCGTCGTAGCGCACGGTCGCGAGACGATGGCCGGACAAAATGAAGGTGACCGCGGTGGTCTTCGGCGCCGGTGTGTCCGACTGGCACATCAACGTGGCCGTCATGTAGCGCGCGCCGTTCTCGACATAGAGGCGACTGGAGACTTCGATCTCCTGCATCTCCTCGCGGGTCGGCACGGCGATGCCGAGCATCTGCTCGACCAGCTTGTCTTCGTGCACGGTCGGCGTGACCATGTCGATCCAGACCGCATTGTCCGGTGGTGGCGAGCCAGGCTCGACAACAATGCGCTCGAGCGTCGTGCCGTGCGGGACGTAGACCGAAAGCATGCAGCCACCATCTTGCGCGCGATTCGCTTTCGCGATCACGCGACGGTCGGATCATCTCTCATGACCTGATCGCGCGGATTTGCGCAAGTATAAATGCTTCTTCGGCGCAGCCGTCCCGGCGGCCGCGCACCAATTGTCGTGGCGGGTGAAGAACGAGAGCCGTCCGGCTAACTGGCGGCCGGCGCACGCGACACGTCAGTCGCGATCGTAAGGCTCGAGATGCACTTCGGTCGTGTGGCGCTGTCCACCCTGGTGGCACACCGCCGCCGCAACGGCCGAAATCCCGATCTTGCCGTAACGGTTGTCGAGGTTTGTGTATTTGCGTCCGGAGTCTTGCTTCTGCTCCGCTGCCTTGGTCATTTCCATAATCCTGAACTCCAGTCCTTCCATGCGTTGCGTTTGTCCCCAAGCGCACAAGATGGTGCATGAGTGGGGCGGAATTGCGCGGCAAATCGTATGGTCTCGTGACATTTGCGGCCGTCCAGCCGCGCCCCGTATTATAGGCGCGGCCATGGTAAACCCGGCCTTAAGCTGTTGCGGTCAAAGTCGTTTTGTGTGTTGGCCGAATTGGTGCACTGCGACATTCCTGCAACAGTCCACAGGAAGGTGATCACAAACCCGCCAGAAGCGTAGCATCGGCGCGGTTTTTTCGGTTAATTGCGGCGTAGGCACTATGATGCGGGCGTCCGAAATGGCGACCGGGAAAACGAGGAAGACAATGGCGGTCAGGGGGTTGGCGGTCGTTCTGCTGGGCGGCCTGATTCTCGGTGGATGCATGCAGTCCACGGTCGAGGTGGCCTCGGAGGCGAACCTCACGCCACGCGACAGAAAGTTGCTGGCGGCTGCGCCTTACGAAAGGGCGACGATCCCTGAACCGTACAAGCGCCACATCGTGGCGTATCACCGCAAGGAAGCGCCGGGCACGATTCTCATCGATTCCGATGCGCGTTATCTCTATTACGTGCTGCCCGAGGGCAAGGCGATCCGCTACGGCGTCACGGTTGGCGAGGACGCGCTGGCATTTTCGGGTGTGGCCAAGATCGGGCGCATGACGGAATGGCCGACTTGGACGCCAACGGAAGACATCAAGAAGCGTATGGATGTGCCGAGCTTCGTCGGCCCCGGCCCGCAGAATCCGATGGGAGCGCGTGCGCTGTATTTGTTCGAGGGTAACAAGGACACGCTTTATCGTATCCACGGCACTAACCAGCCGGAATATATCGGCCAGGCGATCTCCTCGGGTTGTATCCGCCTGACCAACGAAGACGTCATCGACCTCTACAAGCGCGTGAAGCCGGGAACCGTGGTCGTTGTGACCGCCCCGAACCAGGGCTTTTCACCACGCGTGGCCTCGGTCAATTCGTTCCGCCACTGAGCCGATCAAAACCGGTTCTTAGAACGGCGCCCCGCTCGGGCGCCGTTTTTGTTGCCGCACAGGTCTGCGAGGGCGGAAATACAGCCGAGCTCGAAATAGGCGGCACGGCAAGGATTCGTTAACCACGATCCGGCCTGATGGCGGCACTCGCCTATCGAATCCGCGTGTTGCCTTGTCGCGTCACGATTGCGTTTGCGCAGATCGTCAGGACTCAACGGCGGATACGGTTGGGGCACATCCGACTGGAGCAGCGGCGTGACGGCGGGCTCAACCGATCCGGCTGGCGGCCCGTTCGGCGGCACCGTCGGCTTCAACGTGCAAAACTGGGGATTGGTCTTCGGTCTTGAAGGCGACCTTGCCGGTAACTGGATGCGCAACAATACCAGTTCGGGAACGGGGATCTGCGCGGTGCCAGGCTGCACAGTTCAGACCAGCTGGTTCGGCACTGCGCGCGGGCGCGTAGGCTACGCTTTCGACCGCGCATTGTTCTACGTCACGGCGGGCGGCGCCTTCGGCGATGTCCAGATGACGGCCGGCGGCGCAACCCGACGGTCGAGCGAGTTGGGTGGACTGCTGGCGTGGGCCTTGAATACGGAATCCTCGGTCCCTGGTCGGCGAAGATCGAATATCTTTACGCCGATCTCGGCAACGCGACGTGCGGCGCGGCCTCCTGCAGCGTTGACACGAGCGTGAGCTTCAAGACCAGCATCGTGCGATTTGGTGTGAACTACCGCTTCTGGTAGCGGCAGAAGTCACACACCCAAGCCGATCCGCACAATCTCCATCTCCGGCGGCACCGAGACGCTTATCGAGCGACAGGAACCGCCGGACGCGGCGGCGGCAGCGGGACTTGTGCGGCAACTTCGGTTTTGGCGGGCTCGCGCACGTCCCATTGGCACATCCGATAGCCCTGTGTGCGCTCGATCAAATCGAGATGGATGTGCGATTCATGCTGCGCATCCGCGCCGGGGCCGAGCACTGTTGTGAAGCGATGGCAGACGCTGTCGCGGATCTCGGCGCGGAAATCCTTCGCAACCGAAATGTCGGTCAGTCCGATCGAGCGGCCGTCCGCCAATATAAATGAACGCACGTCAACGGCGTTGCCTTTCCCGTGCTCGCTCAGCTTCGCACCGGCAACACGGTTGCGACCGCGACACTCGAAATCGTCAAAGGTCTCGACCGTACGCAGCGGCGCGCCGAGCTTGTCGACGCGCGGCGCCGCTTCATCGCGCAGCCAGGCGGCGACGGATTCGGCAAACTCGCAGCGCAGCACCGGCGCCGGCTTGATTTCGATGCGCGTGCCATCAGGACGCAGCGCCGCCGCGAGCCGCAGCATGTCGCGGCCGCCGCAGGCATCCGGTCCGACCAGGCGCGGCAGCAGCTCGGCGACAGCGATTGCCAGGATGCGTTTGTCACACTCCGTCGGTTCGCTGGTGACGCCTGCCGAGTCGAAATCCGGGCCGGCGGCTTCGCGGAAGGACTGAGGCGCGATCCAGATTGGCGGACGCGGGCGCGGCAAAGGCACCTCCTCGGCGACGGCACTGCCACCGCCGGCACCGGCCAGCCACAGGAGCGCAAACAAAAGCCGCATGCGATGGATGTCCACCGTGATTGAGGCATTTCTACGGGATCAAGGCGCAACCGGAGACGCCAACCGCCCGTATCTCATTCACGAAACCGTTGCGCCGCCCATTCCGGTGGCTAACCTTAGGCCCGGCTGGCGAGGGGCGCCGGCCCAAAAGACGAATAACCAGGAGGGGAATGCCATGCACGGCCTGATGCAGGATTGGCCATTGCTGTGCCATCGCATCATCGACCATGCCGCCACGTTCCATGGCGAACGCAAGGTCATCTCGCGCTCGGTGGAGGGCCCGATCCACACCACCACCTATGCCGAGGTCCGGGGCCGCGCGTTGAAGGTTGCACAGCGGCTCGAAAAAGACGGCATCAAGCTTGGCGACCGGGTGGCGACGCTCGCATGGAACACCTGGCGCCATGTGGAGGCCTGGTACGGCATCCTCGGCATCGGCGCCATCTATCACACCGTCAATCCGCGTCTGTTTCCTGAACAGATCGCCTGGATCATCAATCACGCCGGCGACCGCGTGATGATGACCGACCTCACCTTCGTGCCGCTGCTCGAGAAGATCGCCGACAAGTTGCCGAGCATCGAGCGCTACATCGTCCTCACCGACGCGGCGCATATGCCGAAGACACCGTTGAAGAATGCAGTCGCATACGAAGACTGGATCGGCGAAGTCGACGGCGACTTCACCTGGAAAAGCTTCGACGAAAATACTGCGGCCGGCATGTGCTACACGTCCGGCACGACCGGACACCCGAAGGGCGTGCTCTATTCGCA